>JBAXJW010000216.1:0-2774 GCA_037137635.1 bacterium
GAGTGAAGTTGCTCGTGAGGAATTTCCAAGTTTAGATGTAACGGTTCGAGGAGCAATTTCAATTGCTCGCCGCTTGCAAGATCCACTTGCAGAATTGATCAAGATTGATCCCAAAAGTATTGGGGTGGGTCAGTATCAACATGATGTAAACCAAGCACGTTTGAAGAGAAATTTGGATGACGTGGTGGATTCTTGTGTGAACTCTGTTGGAGTAAATCTCAATACTGCAAGTCACCACTTGTTGGCGCATGTTGCAGGAATTGGTCCGAGCCTTGCAAAAACAATTATTGATCATCGTGCAACAAAGGGGCTTTTTAAGTCTCGTTTGGAGCTCAAAGAGGTTGCGCGATTTAGTGAAAAAGTTTTTGAGCAAGCCGCGGGATTCTTGCGGGTTTTTGAATCAGATAATCCTCTTGAAAAAACAGGGGTCCATCCAGAGCGCTATGAATCGCTTCAGACTTTTGCGACAGAAAATGGATTGGCGTTGTCCGATCTTTGTGGTGAAGGAACCAAGAAACTTCGAGCAAGTGAAGATTTTAAAAAACAAGTAGGTGAGTTTACCTTTGAAGATATCTTGCGCGAATTAGAAAAACCTGGAAGAGATCCGCGTGATGAATTTGTTCCTTTTCAATACCGTGAAGATATTCACGCAGTGAGCGATCTTAAAAAAGACATGGTTTGTCCGGGTATTGTGACGAACGTGACAAATTTTGGAGCTTTTGTGGATATTGGAGTTCATCAAGATGGACTTGTTCATTTATCGCAATTGGCAGATCGTTTTGTGAAAGATCCGCGCGAAGTGGTGAGTCCTGGTGACAGAGTGACTGTTAAGGTTTTGGATGTTGATACCAATAAAAACCAAATCAGTTTGACGATGCGATCCTTGAGGCCAGACCATAAAAGGCCTGAGTATGTCGATCATAAGAGAACGGAGCAAAGAGCGCCTGATTTTTCGAGAGCAAAGGATCGCCCAGCGCGACCAAAGTTTTCGAATAATCCGTTTGAGATTTTGTCAGCGATTAAAAAAGACATCAAAAGATAGTTTTCATGAAAGATGAAGATTACAAAAAAAATGTTCCTCAAAGTGATGAGGACATAAAAAAGAAACTCACTCCTCAGCAGTATTCTGTTATGAGAAAAGAGGGGACTGAGGCTCCTTTTAGTAACGAGTATTGTGATCATCATGAAGAAGGGATTTATGTAGATCTTCTCAGTGGCGAGCCTTTGTTTTGCTCTAAGGATAAGTATGATTCAGGCAGTGGTTGGCCTAGTTTTACAAAACCGATTGACCCTCGATATTTAAAGTTTAAAAAAGACAACAAACTTTTCGAGGAAAGGATTGAAGTAAGGTCCTCAATTGCAGATAGTCACCTCGGGCACGTTTTCGAAGATGGTCCAGCACCCACTGGAAAGCGTTTTTGTATGAATTCCTCATCTTTAAGGTTTATTCCTAAGAATAAACTTCTTGAGGAAGGTTATGAAGAATATCTTTCTTTGTTTTAATGTTATTCGTTTTGAGTGCTTTTTAAAATTCGCTCTTCGGACCTAAGAACATTTTGATTGGATATTTGTCATCCAGCATATGAGCAAAAGCTTGAAAAGCTTTCCAGCTGTCTTCACCAGCGCCCATGTTAAACCACCATAAGCAAGCAGGGCCCACTAGGCGGAGTCTTACGGCCTTAGAGTTTTGAATCATGTAAAAAACAGAAAGAGCTTCGTAGTCTAATCCAATTTTTGCGTTCTCTTTCACTTCAAATTCGGTGTTGCTCAGCACTTTGTCTTTTTGCCTTGTCGTCATTTGATAACGATAAAGTTCAGGAGTTTTTTTCAATGACTGGGTGAATTCACTGTAATCTTGTTTTTGATTGTTTCTGAGAAGAGTCCAGTTTGAGGAGTCTTTTCCCAAAAGGGCAAGGCTTGCGGTTATGTTTGTATTGGCGTCGTATGTGTCGATCAGACAAGCGTTTGTTGAGTGTGAGCCCAGGTCGAATCTTTCTTTTTGCACGGCAAAGTTTGGCTCAAAAGATTTTTGAGAAAAGATCGCAGTTTTTTCTTTTGTGTAGTCGTTTTTGTTTTCGATTAGAAACAAAAAGCTTACTAAAGATTTAAAGTCATCTTTTCGAGCCAAAAATTCACAATCCCCACGGATGAAAAATAAGCTGCTAACGCTTCCTTTTACGGTTGGATCTTTTTCATCAAAACTTACAAGTTCGCTTGTGTAGGGATTTTCGGAATTGATTTTTTTGCGAAAATCTCTTTTTACGTTGTTGTACCAAGCTCTCAAGTGAAGATCGTTATAGGAATGAGCGTATACGTTGGGGCCAATTTCAAGAAGTTCTTTACCCTGAAATTCTCGAACGTGGTCGAGTGTGGTGCGTCCCACATAAAGCCCCGAATCAGTTGTGATGATTTTAGAAATGTAACTTCCCTCAGAATCGATGATGTTACAGATTTTTTTTGAGGTGCGAGGAAGCGTTTCAAGGAGATCAACTTTATAAGTATTAAGTGGTTTGGGACTTGTTTGAGACTCAGTCTTTGCTTCTTTTGAGCTAAGATTGACGGAGCTTTGAATCTTTGTCGCGAGTTGAGGGTTTTTGCTAAGCGAACAAGCTGTAAGGAGTGTCGTTAGGAGTGTGAAAATACTCAGAAATCGATTCATGTGAAGAGGGTCTATTTTAACACATTTCTTCGAAAATGGAAAAATACAGGCGAAAGAAGACAAGTTAAGGTATAATCCCCGTACTCCAATGTTTACGGGCATTATTCAAGAAAAG
>JBAXJW010000217.1:0-2765 GCA_037137635.1 bacterium
TCGAAGATAAAGTCAACTGGCTTCCCAGCGGAGGCGGAGCTTTTGTGAGCTTAGAATATGTTGCAAGCGAGATTATCTTATCAGCTCTTAACGAACCTCTCGACAGCGAGATCAAAGTAAAAGTCCTGGCTGAAGCTTGTCTCCCCTACACGGATTACCTTAACCTCTACCGAGAAAGTGCTGGCCTTAAGAAAAAGAATTTTAAAAAAATTCCTCATTTTTTTCTTTGGTTCGCAGCTGGAATTTATTCTTTATTAAAATTATTCAAAATTGAAATTTCAATTTTCTCAAAACTTATACAAGCTCAAATGTTCTATTATTTTGAAATTCTCTCTACCCAAGAAGAAGGCATTCAAATACTCATCAAGGCTATGAAAGAAAGCCACAAGTCCCGAACCTGAACTTTAAAAAATCTCACCAGGCTTTGGATATAAAAAGTGATTTTTATTTAAATTACACTTTTCAAGCGCTTTGAAAAGATCTTTTTTAGGATCATCCCAAGCTTCATCTGTTAATTTGAAGCAACTGTGATGAATCCCAATCGATTTTTTGGAATTCAAATCCAAATGAGCTCTTACAGCCTCTTCTGGATTCATATGACTATACTTCATAAACCATCGAGGCTCATAAGCACCCACCGGGATGAGCGATAAATCAAAAAAATCCCATTTTTTTTGAATCTCTTTAAAATGAGGTCCATATCCCGAATCACCTGCAAAATAAATTTTGCGATGTGTTTTGGAACACTCCACAACAAAGCTTCCCCATAAGGCAAAATTTCGATCACGAAAATTTCGTCTAGACCAATGTTGAGCCGGAGCAAGAGAAACATTGATTCCCTTAACCTTAACAGATTCCCACCAATCAAGTTCAGTTATCTGATCTTTTCGAATTCCTATTTCTTTCAAATAAGGACCATTTGAGTGGGGCACAATAAAATGCAAATGAGGAAATAAGGAGGAAAGATTCTGTAAAGCCTTCGCATCAAAATGATCATAGTGATTATGCGAGAGTAAAACAAAATCAAGTCTTCCTAGATCTTGTGGCAAAAAGGGGAGCGCATGAGCCCTTCTGGGTCCCAGCATGTTTTTAGGTCCTGCACGATCCGAAAAAAGTGGATCCGTTATCAAACGAATTCCATCTACATCCATTAACACTGTTGAATGATTTACAAATTGAATGAAATTTTTTTGATCTTCAGAAGGAAATTGCTTTATCACAAAATCCGCAGGTACTTCTTTAGGCCACGGAATATTACTACTACCCATTCTCCATTTTAAAAGATTCTTAATGCTGACTCTTACAATATTTTGATCGAGCCAAGGAACAAAAAATCGTCCCTCTTTAAAATGATCGGAAACAGGCGGATCTTGAAACCGTTTCATTTATATAAATCATAGCATTATTTTATTTAAAAATTCCTTTTGACAGCAATCTCGATGAACCACTAGCCCTTAAACTTAAGAGCCTAAAGCGCCCTGGAGGGAAAACAGTGAACAGTTCAATAAAGTGCTTAAAGAAATATTCAAACAAAAACCTTTTCTTTGTTTTGGGATTCACAATCGGAAACCTGTTTTTGGGAAATATGCTTTTTGCAAAAACAAAGCAGAGTCCCGGACAACAAGAAGTCGAAAACCAAGTCAGCAAGATCTTTCTTTTAGCTCTTCCCGATGAACACCCCAAAGTGAAATACAAAGTCAGCATTCAACTGGCTGGCCAAGGCGACACGGGAAGCACAAAAATTCAAGAAAAGATCCTTGACCAATCCGGAAACTGGAACGGTCAATGGACCACTTCAGATGAATGCGATTCTTCAAATAGCTATAAAACCGACCCCACCCCACCACAGCCCTACATGAAAACACCTGCTGGAAGATTTCAGCCACTCGATACAAGCGACAATCTGCTCTATCGCATTGGTAGAGATGCAATCTGGGATGACCACGGCCCTGCGACTTACTATTTTGGAATCCAAACTCCAAGTGGCCTAAGAGGCTTTGCTGCAATCCATAACGGACATATCCCTGGACGCAATAGCCATGGCTGCATAAGAACGACAGATCGTTGTGCGTTCAAAATTCGTAAAATTGCCGATCAACTCGGAGGCCCCGTGCAAACTTTGCGCGAAAACGACCCCACCAACCCACTCTCTTTAATCTTTACGTTTACGGAAGCTTCCTTAAACGTAAGTCCAAAGGCCTTTGCTCGCACAAGACGTGATTTTTCAGCTATGGTTCTTGAGTTAAAACCCTACGCAGAAGCCTCTCCAGAGTAAAAAATCTCGCTCCCTATTCTAAATTCTGCTAAAAATTCGTGCGTGGCTCTTATCGTTCAAAAGTTCGGTGGAACATCCGTTGGCTCCTTGGAGCGAATTGAAAAAGTTGCAGAAATCGTATCTCTCGAACAACAAAAAAATAACCAAGTACTTGTAGTGGTTCCAGCCATGGCTGGAGAAACCAATCGACTTGTAGCTCTTGCTCAAGGACTAAGCCCCGAGCCCAACAGGCTTGCTATGGATATGATATTGGCTTCTGGTGAACAAGTTTCCTGTGGCTTACTTGCGATTGCCCTTGAAAAAAGAGGTATCAAGGCACTCCCTCTCTTAGCCTTTCAAGCTGGAATTAAAACAAATGAAATTTTTAGTGATGCTCGTATCGCAAGTATTCACACCGAGCTATTGAAAAAAAACATTGATCGAGGAGTTGTCCCGATCGTTGCTGGTTTTCAAGGAATCTATGAAGACGAAGATAAATTTGAATATCTCA
>JBAXJW010000218.1:0-2746 GCA_037137635.1 bacterium
GCTCAAAATAAACTTTATTCTCAGCTTTTTAATACTCAAAATGCTTTGGTTGAGTCTCTTTTCAAAGCCAAAACTCAAAAGGTTGAAATGTGGAGGGGTAAGTCTATCAATGTTCCTGACTATTTGAAGTGCTGGTCTGAAGGCAAAGACGAGCCACAGTTGCCTTACGTCTTAAAACATCGAATTTGTCGTTTGGATCATGCTCAATTTGTGACAGATAAACTAGATGTGGGTTCTTATTCGTTAGACGCAAAAATTTTAGATTCATCTCAATTAAATCGTTTTGCAATTGATAAGCTATGGGGAGATCAGGGAACTTTCCTTGAGCTTTTACGTTCTCATGCAGAAGAAGATTTCTTTGGTCAACTCGATGCAAGAGATGTTTTTACTTCTTATGAGTGTAAGAGAGGTTTCATGAAGGCTTCTTTTTGGGGTGAAAAAAAGGATCTTCGAACGGGATTGTGTGTGAGAAAATATAAAAAAGCGCAAAATCTTTATGATGTTACTTTTCAGTGGAGTGATTTTTCGGGCCCGCTCAAGTTTCGAGTGAACGTGGAACATTCTGCCGTCTCATTGGAGAATATAAAAAAACTTATGGCTTATTGGACTGAGAGGTTTCAGTGAAACTTTTTATACGTGTAAATTATGAGCACTCAAGTTATGAGGACTTTTTTGAGGCCGCTGAATTTCCATTGAGCTTTGGAAGAGATCCCTCTTGTCGCTTAAGGATCATGGGCAAGGAAATTGCTCGTGAGCATGGAAAAATTTTCATTCAAGATGGCGCCTTGTTTTTAAGCACAGATGATCAAAAGCTTTTGCTTCCTCTTAAAGAAGGAACAAGAGTTCGGTTGGGACGAGCAATCTTAACGTTTTCATTTCTTTCTTATCCTATCGACATTGATCATTTAGAAGTGACTCACTCTTCTTCATCTTCTGCGGGATTGGATAAATGGGTTAATACTCGAGTGATCGTCTTTCTTTATTGTTTATTTGTATTGGCGGTTTTTCTTTTGGCCCCCAATCATTTTCGATCAAGCGACGCCTCTAAGGAATTGCTAAAGCTTGTTATGGCAAGGGCTTTTCTACTCCCTTTTTCGGGCTTTATGAGCATTCTTCTTTTTAGAAAGTTTAATCGAGGAGAATATAGTTGGAAGAGATCGGTTTTCTTTACGGTTCTTTTTTCTCTTCTAGCAATTTTTATCGCTCTTATTGAAAAGCTTTTTTGCTGGTTTGAGGGCTTTAGTGTTTTTTGGAATATCGCAATTGCTAATTTTATATTCCCAGTTTTGATGTTTTTCTTGTGGTTTAATGCGGTTGGAAAAGATGCGACTCAAAAGTTGAGGCTTATTCGCTCTCTTTTGATTACAGTGATAGTGCTCGCGTTAGCTTATTCGGTTCATGTTTTATCTACGGGATATAGCTCTGAATTTCAGATTGAAAGCTGTTCTTCTTTAACAGGCTGGCACTGGGGGAGCGGCGAGTCTTTGGGTCAGTGGCAGTCGTGGCTTGATAAAGTAAAGTTGAATTAACTTTTTGCTTAAAGCCCTTTTTTGAGTGGCATAAAAGAGCCATCTTTTGAGAAGCTTTTGTCTTATTCTTGAAGAATCAATTGTTTTAAGTTTTGATAAGCTCATATATGGAATTTATCGACCTTAAATCCCAGCAGGCGCTCATTCGTAAAGATTTACAAGAACGTATGGACAAGGTTCTTGCTCATGGTCAATACATCATGGGCCCAGAGGTTGCTGAATCAGAAAAGGCGTTGTGTGAATTTTCGGGAGCAAAGCATGCGATTACATGCGCTTCTGGCACAGATGCTTTGTTGATGTGTATGATGGCTTTGAATCTAAAGCCAGGTGATGAGGTGATCACAACAACATTCACTTTTTACGCGACTGTGGGAATGATGGTCTATTTGGGTGTGAAGCCTGTTTTGGTAGATATTGATCCACGCACTTGCAATATTGATGTGAATCAAATCGAAAGTAAGATTACTTCCAAGACCAAAGTTATTTTGCCAGTGAGTCTTTATGGCCAGTGTGCCGATATGGAAAAAATTAATGCACTTGCGCAAAAGCATGGCATTGAAGTGATAGAGGATGCAGCTCAAAGTTTTGGAGCTCGTCAAAGAGGAAAGTGGTCTTGTAACCTGACGAAACTTTCTTGCACAAGTTTTTTCCCTGCAAAACCTCTTGGTGTTTACGGAGATGGCGGAGCTTGCTTTACAAATGACGATCAACTTGCTCATGATTTAAGAGCGATTCGTGTTCATGGGTCACATGAGCGATACAATCACGTTCGAATCGGAATCAATGGTCGATTTGATACTTTACAGGCAGCTATTTTGATTTCAAAACTTAAAGTTTTTCCTGGTGAATGCGAGTCTCGTGAGAGAATCGGTAGAGAGTATAATGAACTTTTCGCGGAATACTGTCCGTCCGTTAAAACTCCTGTAACAGAAGAATTTAATCGCCATGTTTATGCTCAGTACACTATTCGCGTTCCTCAACGTGAGAAAGTAATGGCTAAACTCAAAGATTACGGAGTTCCTACAGTGGTTCATTATCCAAAGAGTATTCATAATCAAAAAGTTTTTAGTGATTTGTATGGTCAGTTTTACAATGACCAGAAATTTCCTGAAGCAGAAAAAGCGGCTCAAGAAGTGATGAGCTTGCCTATGCATCCGTACGTTAAAAAAGAAGACCAGGTAACTGTTGCAAAAGCTGTTGCAGCTGTCCTCAAGGAG
>JBAXJW010000219.1:0-2715 GCA_037137635.1 bacterium
GGAAGGAGTTGTTTTCTATAAAAAGATTGCCAAAAAGAAAGGTTTTCTAATTCTTTTGCTTCGACTGAGATTAAGAGGGGGGAAATTTCATCTGGTATTTGATCTTGAATGAAGCGCCACTTTTTAATTTTAATTCCGAAGTGGTCTTCAAAGCTTTGTAGGCTTACAAGAATGGCTTCGCGATTTATATATTCAGGAACTTTGGGATATCCTTCAAAGTTATTGACATAAAACTCAACTTCACGCTCTGAAGATATTTTTGAAAGTTTATTTTCTTTAAAAATTGAAGCTGCACTCAAGAAGAGAACAATACAAATCGTTGCCCACGTAAGGAGGGTGGCGATTTGCTTGCGTTTGATCTTCTTATTGATGACGTTGAGTTGATGTTCAATGATTAAAATAAAATCATTGGTGGGTGGATAAATAGAAAAAGCAGCACCGCATGTACTGCAGAAACTTTGAGTTTCATCTGGTAATGGATGGGCACATCGTCCACAAAAGACTGATTGAGGCCCTTCAACTCGAAAACGCACCTTTTTTTATCGGGGTGGGCTAGGAACTAGATTGTGAATTAACTCTTAAGGTCGAGTGGGTAATTTGTCGGTTAATTTTAAGTTAATTTTCGAAATTGCTTTTAAGAGTTTTGAGAATTTCTTTGAGCCAAGATGTTTGCACTTTTTCTTCAAGTGCGATGATAAGTGCTTTAAATTGTTTTTGCTCTTTGAAGCTGCCTTTTTTGAGGGGGAAGTCTTTTTCTTGTTGGTCTAAAAGTTGGTTAAGAAGGAATTCTTTTGTTTCTTTTTTATAGGTCGATTCCCACTCTTTTTGGTGAGCAAATTCATCGTGAGCTTTTTTAAATTCAATGACGTTATTTTGCATTTTTTGACTCTTTAACGAGGCTGAATATAGGCCCTTTAACGCGCCAAGTCAATAACTTGTTTTGATAATCTTTAATCGTTCTAGGGAAAATCTTGAGTTCCAAGGTCCTTCCAAAGCCCTTTTTGGTAATTTTGAGCATACCAAAGGGCTTTTTCAGGAGGGAGGTAAAAGTACTTTTTTGAAGTCACACCTATTTGAAAGGGAATCATACCTGTATCTTCTGCCAGCTGCATTTCCTCGAGGTCTTCTCCAATGTAAATTGCGCTAGTTTTGCTTTTGTGTGCAAGAACAAGGCCTCGCTCAAAAAGAACTTTTGAACCTTTGTTTTTTCTTTCTGTATTTCTTTGTGGAAGAAAAAGCGATCCCTTGAAAACTCTATCCTCATCATTGCCGCTAAATTTACCAAAAGGAGAAAAATCCCAAGACGCTTCATCCTCTTTCCAGCTTGTTTTATCTGCAGGAACTTTTCCGGATAAAAAATCAATCAATCGAAGAATCTTTGCGCTCGCTAAATCTTTGAGAGGCTTTTCTGGTGGATAGTTGGCTCCCCATTCCTCAGGTACGTCTGTGAGTATTCCTAGTTTGAGGTCCTTTTTTTGCAAATCATTTATATAATCACGTGCGGATTTATATCTCCTTCCGTCGAACCATTTGAATTTTCCATACATATCTTTGGAGTGAACATCTCTCATGTAAAACATGGGATTGTAGTTGTTTGTCTTGGTATCGATGAGAGTGTTCCCTAGGTCTAAGAAAATCCAAACATTTTTCTTTGAAGAACGACGTTGTTGGGCAAAAGCGTAAAAACTTAAAAACAAAAAACAAAAAGTTAAAACGTAAAACTTCATGAGAATGCTCCTTCTTCAAGCGAAGTCGATAAATCAAGACTCTTTGATTTGTGATGAGATCGAATCATCATAAAAGCAAGAGAAAGAATAAGGATTCCGAGACAACTAAAAATACCTGATTGAGTCAGAAAGTAAGTTAACTTTCCTTCTTGGAGTGAAGAACCGATAAGAGCAGCCATCCAGGCGCAGACCGCTCGATCGATGATCGACTCAAGCGAGAGAAGTGTTGCGCGAAATTGTGTTTTTTCTTGAATTGCATCGTTGATGAGTTGTTTTTGAATAGGAAAAGCTATTCCTGAAGCGAGAGAAAAAATTAAAAGTAAAATCAGTGTAAAAACCTTATCAGTATAAGGAATAATAAAAAGAGTGACTCCCATTGCGATCGTTGTGAGGGATACAATTTGTCGATTTTTTTTAAAACCTTGAAAGATTTGTGGGAAAAATGAACCCAATGCTTCACTCAAAGTCATAAGCGACATAATCCATCCAAATGAATAAAGAGTGAAATTTTTAGAGTTTAAAATAGGCTGGTAAAGATTCACTTGGCATAAGCGAGTCAGGGTGAAGATTCCTATCCCTTGTAAAATAATAAAGATCAAATATATATTGGATCCAAGATATTTAATTGCTTTGAGAGTCTCCTGGAGTGGGCTCTTGTGTGTAGATTTTTTAAAGGAAATGTCTGGAAGTTTTAGGACAAAGAAAAGCGAAACAATAGCGTTAAAAGTTGTGATCCAATAAGGAAGCGTCAAATGCCACTTCATAAGAAATCCCACGATTGCCCAGCAAAAAACTTTTCCAAAAAGACTTATAGCGCGTGCTTTTCCTTCGACTTTTGCATATTCGTGCTGAACTTGATTTTGTTGAAGGTATTCATAGAGGTACGCTGAGGAAGCGCCAGATATAAATGAACGTGAAAGAGCGATCAGTAAAAAATGGTATAAGAATCCAATGTAGTGAGCGGCAAAAATAGGAAGAAGATTTGCAA
>JBAXJW010000220.1:0-2694 GCA_037137635.1 bacterium
GTTTTTCCGATTCGACAAAGAGCCGCTAAAAGTTGCAAAGAGAAAGCCTCTTCGGCTGCCCAAATGAGCAAGTTTTCACTTTCTTTCTCTAAGTCAATCATGGCGATCTATACCTTAGTCGAAGTTAAAGCTCCTAGATAGGAGATAAGACTTCGTATAGGATACAAGGCATGCGATTTTTTGAGGTTTCAGGAACTCATTACCATCAAGGCGTTTTTGAATTGTATCTTGAGAAAAAAGCCCCTCGATTTTTAAGTTTTATCTTTGCACTTGGGCCGATAAGAGCTCGCGCTATTGGGATGTTGATGCTTCTTTTTTCTTTTTTCTTTTCAACTTCAAAAGCTCCTCATCGCTTTATTATGGAAAGCGGCTGGGCGGCCAATTCTTTTGAGGCCGCTAAAATTCAATCTATTGTTGGGTACACAATCTTTGGATTGGCCTTTCTTTTTTACATGCTCGTTTTCTTTTTTCGTAAAGAACGTATGGACTTAGTTTTTGACAAAAGTTCCAAATCACTGAGCGTTGATCGAGAGCCTCTTTTTCGCTTTAATCCTCGTAAAAGAGCGGTTCTTAAGTTTGAAAATATCCAAAAAGTTCAAAAGCTTAGCCCTCAAGAGATACCCGAAGCCCCCCATGGACTTGTTCGTATTCTCAGCAAAAACACGAGCGCTGATTTTGCCGCTCTTGAGTTCAAGGTCCTCACAGACGAACAATTTGAGTTCTTTCCCTTGAACATAGAGAAGATCCTGGGCACCTAAAAGCTTATAGCTTGCAAGCAGGCTCAAATTACCGTATCTATTTATGTTATGGCTCGCGTAACAGTCGAAGACTGTCTTCAATTTTGTGCTAACCGTTTTGCTCTTGTTCACTTGGCTGCTAAAAGAACCAAGCAGTTGATGAAGGGTTCGCGTTCTCTTGTTGAAAATCCTGGAAATAAGCCTGCGGTTTTGGCTCTTCGAGAAATTGCGGAAGAAAAAGTTCGCCTCCCACACGGTTGGGTTGTTGTGGATATCGACAAGCCAGCGGTTGCTGAATTGCCTCCTGACCAGCGCGAAGAATAAACAATATAAATTGACAATCTGAAAGCTCGTCCATACTCTAAGCACCCGTGGCTACTCGCGCGGGATCTTCTAAAAAATCTAAAATTGTTTTTATTACAGGCGGAGTTCTCTCCAGTCTTGGTAAGGGCTTAAGTTCAGCGGCTCTTGGTCTTTTGCTCAAAGATCGCGGTCTTAAAATCAAACATTTCAAAATGGATCCTTATTTGAATATTGATCCAGGGACGATGTCTCCTTTTCAACATGGAGAAGTTTTTGTTACAGAAGACGGAGCTGAAACAGATCTTGATCTGGGCCACTACGAGAGATTTTTAAATGAAAACGTGACTCGTGATCAAAACATCACGTCCGGTCAAATCTATGAAAGCGTTTTAGCGCGTGAAAGACGTGGTGATTATCTAGGGGGAACTGTTCAAGTTATTCCTCACGTCACGGATGAAATTAAAAAACATCTTCTTGAAGAATCAAAAGACTGTAATATTTTGTTGGTTGAAATTGGAGGAACCGTTGGAGACATTGAGTCGCTTCCTTTTCTTGAAGCAGCAAGGCAGCTTCGTTTTGATTTGGGCCATGAAAACGTTCTCTATATTCACGTTACGCTTGTTCCGTACATTCATACAGCTGATGAATTAAAAACAAAACCCACTCAGCATAGTGTGCAAGAGTTAAGACGCATCGGTATTCAGCCAGATATTTTATTGTGTCGAGCGGATCGTGAATTGGGTGATGATATCAAAAGAAAAATCGCCCTTTTTGCAAACATGGATTTGAGAGATGTTGCAACGGCTCGCGATGTGAAATCAATTTATGAGCTTCCCCTCTTATTGAAACAAGAAAAGATCGATGACCGAGTTTGTGTAAAGCTTGGAATTCGCGCTCCTAAGGCTCAGCTCAAGGCATGGAAGAATTTTCTATATAGCCAAGAAAATGCAAGCCGACGTTTGCGCATTGGAGTGATTGGGAAGTACGTCGATTTAAAAGAAAGCTACAAGTCATTAAATGAAGCTTTGATTCATGCGAGTGCTCACTTAGGAGCGAAACTCGAAATTGAATTTATTGATTCCGAAAAACTAGAGAACTCTCGTTTTGATTCAATCGAGAGTCGCGAAAAAATCTTGGGTGATGTTGATGGAATTTTGATTCCAGGTGGTTTTGGTTCAAGAGGCGTTGAAGGAAAGATGCGAGCTCTTGAATACGGCCGGCATTATTCTGTTCCTTGTTTTGGAATTTGTTTAGGTTTGCAGTTGATGGCTATTGAATTTGCTCGTCATGTTTTAGGTAAAAAAGACGCGCAGTCTGAAGAGTTTAAAAAGGGCAAGTTTACAAATATTGTTCACTACCTTCCGGGTCAGCGCTTTATTCACAAGGGTGGAAGTATGCGCTTGGGGGCTTTTGAATGTGGAATTAAAAAAGGTTCTAAAGCTTTTTTGGCTTATAAAAAAACTTCGATTAGTGAACGTCATCGTCACCGTCTTGAATTCAATAACAAATATAGAAAGAATTTTGAAAAAGCAGGGATGCTCGTTTCAGGAGTTAATCGACAACACAATCTTGTGGAGATAATTGAGCTCGAAAATCATCCTTGGTATTTGGGTTGTCAGTTCCATCCTGAATTTAAGAGTCGCCCCGTGCAAGC
>JBAXJW010000221.1:0-2680 GCA_037137635.1 bacterium
CCCAGTTCGTTTGACCATTTTTGTTGAAAATCATCGAGTGCGGGGAACTGTGTTTCCATGTCCTGCGTCTTGAATACCCCCCCATGCGTACGTAAAAAGGAAATTCCTATCAGTTCAATTACGAGCGCCCAGGCCATTTGTTCGGTCCCGACCACGCTTTAGTCAAGCGGGCGACGTCATCCTCTGTTATTTTTTCGTCTTCAAAATCAAACCATCCGCTAGCCCATTCATTTCCGAGCGCGGGATCACTCGAGGCATCGCGCCAAACCAAATCTTGGTGCAGGCGCTGCATCGACTTAAAACGTGAAACGGGGTCCGCAATACCCGCCGGGGCGCGGAATATTTCAAATATATCTTCGCTTCCGCCATGGCGACCAAAATATTCCCAATCAATTTGATTTATTTTGGATATTTTCCCCATACTCCCTTTAATTTAAAGGATTTCTGCAAAAGTAAAAACTTAAACAAGTAAAAAGCTTGTTAAAAATGTGTGAAAACTGTTGTGTCTACCCGCTCGCGCGTCGCCACAGATTTCCTTGCAGATCGGTTCTAGACAGCCTGCATGCAATTCTTCGCGAAAGGCACATCTCAACGGGGGCTTCATTTTCACAATTTGCATCCAACCACGCCTTAACATGTCGTGTCGCGCCCATGTAGTACCAGGACAATGATGGTTCTGCGGCATCCAGCAAAGCGCGCTGCGTGGCGGCCACGAACTTGCATTTCTCGGAAGTACAGGAATCCGTAGGTACTAAATTTCTGCTTATTGCAGCATTTTTTTGGGCTTAATTATTATCTGGTTTTTAGCTTACTTCGAAGAAGGGCTTTGGGATCAGTTTGTATGGTGTGAACGTGATGTCTTATTCCACCCTCTTCATTCCTCACCTCATTGAACATAAATCTGAGCACTAGTTTTTGGGTAACTTTTTATCAGTGCCGCAAGTAACGCATTATTTTTTAGATGGCGTCATTTGGAAACGCAGAACTTCTGCAGCAGATTTGAAATACTAACGAACACCTATAGAAAATAAATCGCGCTGAAAGGGAGTTTTATTTACAGGAATACTTTCGCCGCTGATTCTTGCGCCGGGATAATAAGCAGAGAGAATTTTTTTGTAACTCCATCCCTTCTCTGCAAGATTACGTGCGCCTATTTGACTCAGACCCACACCGTGACCAAATCCCCTTCCCTCTAAGAGCCAACCCGATCCCTTAGGCTCCACATCAAAAAGAGTACTCTTGATCCAACTTCCTCCCAAAAGTTTTCGAAATTCAGATCCCTTCAAAACTTTTGAACCACGATCACCTACCAAATAAACTTTTTGCACACGCTCACCCTCGGTGCGCTCCACAATCTGAATGTCCCGAAGAGCTCCCAGTCCCGTAATTCTCATACCCAACCAAGGACCAATCGAAACCTTCCAGCGAAAACGATCATCATTCGCCTCAGGCGGTGAACGCAAAGAATAGATAGAACCTTCCAAAGTATTTTTCGAACCCCAGACTGTTTCAGGGCGCTCGAGAGTGCCACCAGAAGAAGCATGATAATAAGCCTTCACAACTTTCCCGCTATTCAACAAAACTTTTCCGCGAGTTTCTTGCACAGCAAAGTGGCTCTTCGCATCTTCTACTTGTGCGCCTTTGTAAACTTGATCCATATCTGTGGAATCAAGATCGTATTCCATTTGGCGCGCACGTCTTTCCTTGAGACAAGCCAACGCATAACTTCGCGCTGCGACCACCTGCGCTTTAATCGCTTCTTTGGGATACTTCGAAGAAATTTCGCTATTCACAATTCCCACAAGATACGATTCCATATCCAACTCATTTACAATCATGAGCTTGCGATCTTTCACAGGAATCAAATAAATCGTGTCGCGATAAAAAGCTTTTCCAATATGAATAAATTCTTCGCCAGATTGAACTGTGATTTTTCCTTGGAATTTTAATTTTTTATTTTTACCTTGGCAGATCCAGCCATCTCTAAATCGACAATTAAGTTCCGAACCCTGCAAGGCAATTCCATTAACTCTCAACTCACTCGCACGAAGGCTGAGTGGACGAAAAAATTCTCTTTGCTCTAACAGGATTCGGACCTTTAGAGGAAGGGCCCTCTTGTTCTCTTGCGCCACGGAGGAACCACTTGTGAGCGATTCATCTCCCTCCCCATGGCCCAAGAGGGTCAGAAAGAAAGAAAGGACGACCAGAGTTGCCCAATTCCTCCCCACACGATGATGCTAGCAAGTGTTGCCCTGCGCGAGGAATAGTCAGATTACGCAAGCCTCAAAAATTCTCTCTCAAAATCGTCAAAAGATCGGCTGAGAGCTCTCGTAAAATTGACGCTTCGGAACTATGACCTTTAGGAGTGCGTTTCTTTAAACTTGCTTCGTGCTTTTTGCTTGGAGGACTTTGCATACTCAGCTGCCAGCGGACTCAAAAAAACCTCAGCGTTGATTCCATCTACAAAAAAATTCTCACTCATCGAAGTAAAAACATAGAAAGCGCTCTCAAAATCATTCCCACTCAGCTCAAAACCTATTTCACTCTCAAATTTGATTCCGATAGCATGCAAGGAGCCTCCCCCTCTCATCCGCGAGCGATTGTCTCAAACGCAGAAGGCACGCTCTACATGACTTTCAATGGTCATCCCGAACAAGACGACTACCACTCACTTGAATTT
>JBAXJW010000222.1:0-2676 GCA_037137635.1 bacterium
GGCGTAAAAGCCGTTGTGATTCTTGCTAACTTTGCTCACAACTTAGAAAAGATTTTTGAAGAAACAGGTATTCAGCATGTAATTGTGACTGAGTTGGGCGATCAATTGGGTTTTGTGAAAGGCAATATTGTTAACTTTGTTGTTAAGAAAATTAAAAAGATGGTTCCTGACTTTCGTCTTCCGAAAGCCATTTCTTTTCGTAAAGCACTTTTAGTGGGTCATCTGCAGAAGTTGAATCGAGGTCAAATTGAATCGAATGATACAGCCTTTTTACAATACACAGGGGGAACGACGGGCGTTGCGAAGGGTGCGGTTCTCACTCATCGAAATGTGATAGCCAATTGTTTACAGACAGCTGCTTGGATGGCTCCTGGAACAACGGGCATGGGTGATCTAATTGTGACGGCTTTGCCTCTGTATCATATTTTTTCACTCACGATTAACTGTCTCATGATGGGTAAACAAGGTGGTCATAATTTATTGATCACAAATCCAAGGGATATTCCTGCATTTATCAAAGAGATTTCAAAATATAAGTTCAATATCATTACGGGGGTAAATACTCTTTTTAATGCATTAATGAATGATCCTTCTTTTGCTCAGCTTGATTTTTCTTATCTAAGATTGTCTGTGGGCGGGGCGATGGCTGTGCAAAGCTCTGTCGCTAAGAAGTGGAAAGAAGTGACAGGGATTCATATCATTGAAGGGTACGGTTTAACGGAAGCTTCACCGGTGATTTGTTGTAATCGCGCAGACGGCTTTGAAAAAGTTGGATCGATTGGTTATCCCATGCCTTCGACTGATGTAAAAATCATGGATGATGACGGGAAAGAAGTTCCTCATGGTCAGCCTGGAGAGCTTTGTTGTAAAGGGCCTCAGGTGATGCAGGGCTATTGGCATCGTAAGGAAGAAACCGATAAGGTCCTTTTTGGTGAATATTTAAGAACGGGTGACATTGCGGTGATGGATCCAGATGGATCTTTTCGAATTGTGGACCGTAAAAAGGACATGATCTTGGTATCTGGATTTAACGTTTATCCAACTGAAATTGAGGAAGTCATTGCGGATCACCCTGGGGTTTTAGAAGTTGCGGCGGTTGGAGTGCCTGATGAAAAATCAGGGGAAGCTGTGAAAGTATTTATAGTTCGAAAAAACCCAGCTTTACGATCTGAAGTAATAAAAGACTTTTGTCGAACACGTCTTACAGGGTATAAGATGCCTAAGTATGTCGAATTTAGAGAAGCCCTTCCCAAAACAAACGTTGGTAAAATCTTACGTCGTGAATTGCGGGATGAGGCTTTAAAAAATGGGTAGAGGCTGGGTACACGGAATTCGCGAAGCTTCCTCCGCTAAAAAAGGAAAGCTTTTTACAAAGATTGCAAAAGAAATTTCAGTCGCTGTTCGTACGGGTGGGAGTAAAGATCCCAACTCAAATGCACGATTGAGGTTGGCGCTTCGAGAAGCTCAAAAGAATTCGATGCCCAAGGATACTGTTGAGCGGGCGATCAAGCGCGGTTCTGGTGAAACACAAGAAGGCCAATTAGACGAAATTGTTTATGAGGCGTATGGAGCGTTTGGAATCCCTGTTCTTGTAGAAGTTCTTACAGATAATAAAAATAGAACGGTTCAAGATCTTCGTGCGATTTTCGTACGCGGTGGCGGAGCTTTGGGTGAGCCAGGATCAGTGATGTGGAACTTTGATCATGTGTGTTCTGTGTTAGCTAAAGATTCAAAAAACCGTGATGCTGAAGAATCAGCGATTAATGTTGGCGCAAATGAAGTGACGGCGCTTGAGGAAAGCGTTTTTCAATTTATTGGTGAGAAAAACGATCTTGATACAATTCAAGAGGGCCTTTCAAAAGAAGGTTGGGAAGTTTTAAAAGCTGAAATTATTTATAAGGCAAAAGCTCCCGCTGAATTAAAGCCCGATCAAGAAGAAATGCTCGAAAAACTCAATGAGAATTTAAACGATCACGACGATGTCAAACGTGTTCACTTCGCCTTATAAGATTTCAAAGTCTTTGGATTTATCTCAGATTCCAGCTGCTCGATGGCTGGTTATTTATGATGAAAAACTTGATGCAAGGATTTCTGGACTCAAAAAAAAATACCCTCATATAAAAGTCAAAGCGGGTGAAGGCCTCAAAGAATTCTCATCTTTTGAAAAGCTTTCACAAAAAATGATTCGCTTAGAAGAAAAATCTGGCCGCATTGAAGGAATTCTTGCGGTGGGTGGGGGCAGTGTGGGAGATACAGCTGCTTTTTTAGCAAGTATCTATCGAAGGGGAATTCGGCTTATTCACATTCCCACGACTTATCTATCCGTGATTGATTCTGCTTTTGGTGGAAAAACAGCGGTGAATGCGGGTGGGGCTAAGAATCAGTTGGGAACTTTTTATCCTGCTGAAAAAGTTTTGATCGCAAAAGATCTTTTGCCAAAAGACTTTTCAAAAATCGAATCAAAAATTTCAGATGCTTGGGCTGAGTTGTTTAAGATTTCTCTTTTGGATTTAAAGCTTTGGAAAAAAGTTTCTTCCGTTAAAAAAGTTAATGAAAAAGATTTTTGGTGTCTTGTTCCTCATGCGATTGATCTAAAGCAAAAAATAGTTAAAAGGGATCCCCAAGAAAAAAAGGGAATAAGGAAGTTTCTAAATTTAGGTCATACGATTGGCCATG
>JBAXJW010000223.1:0-2661 GCA_037137635.1 bacterium
GACAAAGCAACTCACTGGGGATGGACTTGGTTACTATGAGGACTTTCCTAAAAAATACAGAATTTAAGTTTGAATTGAGGAACAGAAAATGAGCCATAACTCAAATAATCCACAAGCCCATCACGATGATCACCTTCATCCAGAACCCACAACTTTCATCTCGAAATATGTTTTTTCTTTTGATCATAAAGTTATTGCCAAACAATTTTTGTTCTTTGGAATGTTTTGGGCGGTCATTGGTGCCTTTCTCTCCGTCTTAATTCGCTGGGCATTAGCCTTTCCAGGAGTCCCCTTTCCTATTTTAGGACAACTTCTTTTCCGTTCTTCTGACGGAGTTATCCCTGCTGACGTCTATACGATGCTCTTCACGATGCATGGTACGATCATGATCTTCTTTGCGATCACACCTATCCTGATTGGATGCTTGGGCAACTTCCTCATTCCTTTGATGATTGGCGCTCGCGACATGATCTTCCCTTGGTTGAACATGCTCTCTTTTTGGTTGTCATTTGTCGGCGGTATTTTGATGTTTGCCTCTTTCTTTGTACCCTTGGGGGCCTCGGCTGTCGGATGGACGTCCTACCCCACTCTTGCTCACTCGCAATGGTCACCGGGTATGGGACACACGCTTTGGCTCCTCTCTCTCTTTTTTATGGGGAACTCCTCAATCGTAGGATCGATCAACTACGTCACAACAGTTATTCGTCTACGCGCGCCAGGTATGACGATGTGGAAAATGCCTCTCACTGTCTGGGGCTTGTGGCTCACAGCGATTTTGAACGCTCTCTTTTTGCCTGTTTTAACAGCAGCTTTTATCTTGTTACTTTTGGACAGAACACTTGGAACAAGTTTCTTTTTAGCGGCTGCGATTTCGGACAACGGAACTCAAGGCGACCCTATTTTGTATCAACATTTATTTTGGATTTTCGGTCATCCTGAAGTTTACATCATTATCTTGCCTGCTTGGGGACTTGTCTCAGACCTTCTCTCTTTTTTCTCTCGTAAACCTGCCTTCGGTGCCAAAGCAACCGCTTTATCCATGACTGCCATCACAGTTTTGAGTGCCGTGGTTTACGGTCACCACATGTTTACAACAGGAATGTCTCCTCTTTTAACAGGTGCCTTCACAACCCTGACTCTTCTCATTTCTATTCCTTCAGGAATTTTCTTTTTGAACTGGCTAGGAACAATCTGGAAAGGTCGCATCCAACTCGCAACTCCTATGCTTTTTAGTCTCGGAGTGGTCATTACCTTCGGGATCGGAGGTCTTACAGGTTTGCACCTTGGAGCCGTCAGCACGAACATCCTCCTTCACAACACTTACTTTGTTGTGGGACACTTTCACTTAACGATGGCGGTCGCTGCACTTCTCGGAGCTTATGCTGCTATTTACTTCTGGTTCCCCAAAATGTTTGGGCGCATGCTGGATGAAAAACTCGGAAAAATCCATTTCTGGACAAGCATCATCCCCATTCTTGTTATCTTCGTGGGAATGTTCTTTGTCGGTTACGCGGGAATGCATCGTCGTATTTACAATCCTTACGAGTATGAATACATCAAACCGCTTCTTGGATTGAACCGTTACATCGGACTCGCTGTGGCGATTGCATTTTTTGCACAATTTATTTTTTTCTACAATTTTTTCAAATCAATGTTTTTTGGAAAAGTTGCTGAACGTAATCCATGGAACGTGGGAACCTTGGAATGGATTACAGAAACACCCGTTCCTCATCACAACTTCGACACCATTCCTGTGGTGTACAATGGTCCTCATGAATTTAGTCACCCTAAAGTGACAGATCGAGATTGGATTTCTCAAACAGAATTCATCGAAGGAGTGAGCACACCCTAAATGATTGAAGTCAGCGCTCCTGTGAATCAGGCTCCGAATGAGAATCAAAAGCTCTCGAATGTAGAGTTGTTTTTTCTGATCGGACTTGCCTCATGGGCGATGCTTTTTGCGGCTTTTATTCTGAGCTTCTTACTGGCTCGAATGAAAGCTCCTATCTGGCCCCCAAAAGAAGTCGAAGGATTTCCTTCAGGCTTAGCCTTCATCAGCACACTTGCTCTTGGCCTTTCTTCTTATTTTCTTACAAAAGCAGTGAAGGCTTGGGAAATTTCTCAAGAATTAAAATCTTATTTTAAGGCCTTCAAGTTTTACTGGGATCTTGCAATTATTTTGGGAATATTTTTTGGAATCCTTCAATACGCAGTCCTTTCGCAATGGGTTCAATCTATCTCTGAAAGAGACACCCACTTTTTAGATATTCGCGCAAATGTTTACTCAAGCTCCGTCGCTTTCTTAATCCTTTTTCACGGCGTTCACTTCATAGGTGGACTCGGCGGACTTGTCTGGAAACTTATCAAACCCCAATCACTTCAAAGTCTTAAACTTTGGGTGTGGTTTTGGCATTTTTTAGGAATTGTATGGCTCGCTATTTTTTTAGCGATTGCCCTTTAAATGGAGCACGAGGAAAGAAACATGATGAAGCTTTTCAAACTACCCACAACAACAAACCTTTTTACGTTTCTCTTTATCTTATTGGGAATATCTTTGACGTCTTGTCGATCTGAAAAATTCTCGGCTCCCATGAAGTTAGGTGGCAAATGGGTTTCTGCTGAAACTCTCAACCACGGATACGATGTCTACATGAACAACTG
>JBAXJW010000224.1:0-2658 GCA_037137635.1 bacterium
TTAAAATTTTTAGACAA
This sequence comes from bacterium, assembly GCA_037137635.1. Taxonomy (GTDB): domain Bacteria; phylum Bdellovibrionota; class UBA2428; order UBA2428; family UBA2428; genus CANIGN01. The sequence continues at coordinate 18 of JBAXJW010000224.1, forward strand.
ACAGGCCGACACCAAACTTTTAGAAAAAATACAAGAACAAGGAAAAACCGACTCACTCACAGGAGTCTGGCTCAAAGGCCCGCTTTTGCAAGCTCTTCGATCAAGTCTTGACATTGCAAAACGTGGATATCCCTTAAGTATTATCTTGCTCGACATCGATCATTTTAAAAAAATCAACGATACTTACGGTCACCTCGCAGGTGATTACGTTTTAAAAGAAATCTGCAGAGTTCTAAGAGAAACAGGTCTGCGAAGCGAAGATGTTTTTGGCCGTTTTGGTGGAGAAGAATTTATGCTCATTCTTCCCGATAGCCCCTTAAAAGTTGCAGAATCCATTGCGGAGCGAATGAGGAAAAATATCGAAAAACACAATTTCGTTTATGATGAAAAAAATATCTCTGTCACTTCTTCTTTTGGAGTTTGCCAATGGAAAGCTGAACACGAAGCTCCCGAAGATCTCATTGAAGAGTGCGACCAAGCGCTCTATTCATCAAAAAGTTCTGGCAGAAATAAAGTGACTTGCTCAAGCAAATCGAGTTAAAAAATATCTCATGAATCTTAATATTTCAGGCTTAATGAATGAACGCGTGCTCATGGAAGCTCCTCAAACTCATAAGGATTCAAAAACTGATCTTCTCAAACGATTTGAAGAAATTGTTAGAAACGAACAAACTCAAACCAGCTCTTATAGAAATGTTTCAAAGCTAAAGCTAGACCAAGAAAAATCTCTTCAACTTGCGGAAAAATTTCGCTCTCGCTACAAAAGATTATTTTTACTCGGAACAGGTGGCTCTTCACTGGGAGCCAAAGCACTCTACACTGCTCTCAAAAACCACTGTGATCGCGAACTCATTTGCATCGAAAACCTAGACGTTTCAGATCTTCCTCAAAAGTTTTCTTCGACAGACTTTAAAGAAAGTGCCGTTGTGGCCATTTCTAAAAGTGGAAACACATTAGAAACTCTTTTGGCTCTTGCGTATTTTGAAGAACAATACAAAAAAAGTTCTCTCGCCTTGAGCGATCATTTTGCAATTATTACCGACGCAGAATCAAGCTCTGCAATCACTCAATGGGCTGGACAAAACAAAGTCGAACAACTCTTTATGGATCCTCAATTAGGTGGACGATGGAGTGTGACCTCTGCAGTGGGAGCTTTTCCGCTAGCCTTTGTAGGAATAAACTTTCGACATTTCTTTGGAGCTATTGAAAGCGCTTACAACATAGGCCCCAGCGAAGAAGCTGTAGACTTTGCATTGCGACTTTGCGACCTCGATCAAGCTCAATACCAACTACACTCTCTCTGGACTTACTCTAGCAAGCTTCGCGAAATCGGCGCCTGGTGGAGACAGCTTTGGAGTGAAAGTCTAGGCAAAGTGACAAACGGAATCACAAAGGGATCATTTGCTTTGCCTTGTGTGGGATCTATCGATCAACACTCAGTGCTTCAGCAACTTTATGAAGGGCACTCAGGAAGCTATACAGGGTTTATTTTTGTTCAAGAAAATGAATCCGATTTAGTTGTTCAAAATCTTTCACCTGCAATTTCTCAAAAATTTGCTTTTTGCCAAGGAAAAACTTGGACTCAGATCAACAAAACCCAAGGACAAGCAACACTTCAATCACTTGGAGAACAAGGTCGCCCCACCTACACTCTCACTCTAGAATCTATTGATGAAAAGAGCCTTGGAAGTCTTTTTGCTTTTTGGATGGATGTGGTGGCTCTCACCGGATGTGGCCTAAAAATAAACCCTTTCGACCAACCAGGGGTCGAAAGGGCTAAAAAGATTTTTAATACTTTATTTTAGATTTTAGTTTTGTGGAATGTCATTACCCAAAAGATGCTTACCTGTATCTACAGCACCACTAAAAGTTCGTTTCACATCATTACCAGCAGCCTTTAAATTATCTCCACCGTGATAAACAGTTGCTCCCACTAAAACAGCAGCCGCAACAGAAAGAGCCACAATCGCAAGAGTCTTCATGGCATGAGCTTGGGGGAGAAGAGCTTGATCAAGGAAAGAAACTTTTTCAGTCATAACCAAGTCTTTTATGCGACTTACGTTCGACTCAAGTGAAGCCTTTAGGTCGTACTCAAAAGCTTTTCCATTAAAAGTATATTTATTGTCTCCAAGGACTTTGGCTGTAAAAAGCAAAGAGCCTGATTTTTTATCAAAACACTCGTAAGAATCACCTTTGGTTTTTACGACTGGAAACTCACTCAATTGAGAAACAAGTGATTGAATAAATTTTTCATCTTGGCTTTCAAAACGAGTATTGTAATTGAGGTTCATTTTTTTAATCTCTCGATCCATCTCAGAAGGAGTTTTGAGTGTTGGCCAATTGCTTGCTGTGCGATTCCAATTTGTCACAATTTTTTTATCGACAGTTCCCTTAACTGTCTCAGCAAAGAGAGAAGAAGGGACCAAAACTGAAACCATCATTGTTCCTGTTAAAAAATTAGAAATCAAATTTATTCTCATAAGTTCAAGAATACGCCATTTTTGATAAGCCAGCAGAACAAAGTATGTTAAAAATACGTTAAAAAAGTGTCAAAAATCCATACAGACCCCCTGTCTTTCTTCTGTGAATTTGAGATTCTATACCTTATGAAGATTTTAAAGTTTTGTGTTTTGCTCAGCTC
>JBAXJW010000225.1:0-2644 GCA_037137635.1 bacterium
CGAAAAGCTGCCGAAATGGGATTTTTGGGAGTTTACCTAAAAGAAGATGTCGGGGGTCTTGGATTAGGCAGATTAGATGCTGCGATTATTTTTGAAGAACTCGCTGCTGGCTGCACTTCGACAACAGCGTACATCACTATTCATAACATGGTTGCAGGAATGATCGACAAGTTTGGAAGCGAAGAACTTCGTCAACAATTCTGCCCACAACTTGCGAGCGGTGAATTACTTGGATCTTATTGCCTCACAGAAGCAAACTCTGGGAGCGATGCTGCAAGCCTCAAAACTCGCGCTGAAAAAAATGGAAGCGAATACGTTTTAACGGGAAGTAAAGTTTTCGTATCAGGTGGCGGAGCAACAGACGTCCTCATTGTCATGGCTCGAACGGGAGATAATACGCCCAAAGGAATTACCGCTTTTGTTGTACCCGCAAATACTCAAGGAATTTCTTTTGGCGAAAATGAAAAGAAAATGGGATGGAATAGCCAGCCCACTCGAGTCATCAACTTTGATAACGTTGTTGTTTCTGAAAAAAATATTCTTGGCCAACTCGGTGATGGATTTAAAATCGCACTTAATGGTCTTGATGGCGGAAGAATCAATATCGGAACATGTTCGATTGGCTGCGCACAAGCCGCACTTCATGCGACCAACAAATACATGAATGAACGCAAGCAATTTGGAAAACCCTTAAAAGATTTTCAAGCTCTTCAATTTAAAGTTGCTGACATGTTTACTGAAGTCATTGCAGCTCGACAAATGGTTCGCTTGGCTGCTTGGAAATTCGACAACAAAGATCCTCAAACAACTGTCTACTGTGCCATGGCTAAACGTTATGCAACTGATGTGGGATTTAATGTTTGTAACGAAGCCATTCAATTGCACGGAGGCTACGGATACACACAAGACTACCCTGTAGAACGCCTTATGCGTGATTCACGTGTTCATCAGATTCTTGAGGGAACAAACGAGATCATGAGAGTCATTATATCTCGCAAAGTCCTTGAAGAAGGGGCTGCCGAAATCTTTCGTTAAACAATCTTAACAAAGAATTCACCTTCGTTAACAAAAGTTTCACCCTCAACATATCTGTTTTTGCTTAAAATTAAACTATGAGCAAAAGGGAATATGCTGTCGTTTTAAAAAAATACTCAAAAACACTAAACGGACAAGAACTAATTTCACCTACAACATATGCTTTTCCACAAAACAGGATAGGCGTATTTATTGGAAAAGCAGAAACTGAAAAAAGCCTCCTCCTAAGATCTATTGGTGACCACGAAACTTTTGAAGAGGGTGAAATTCAAATTAAAAATTCTTTTGCTCAAAAAAACGACAAAGAATACAAAAAAAATGTATTTTTTGTTTCTCCTAACATAGACTGTCACTTGCCCTGCACCCTTCAACAAATTCCAAACATACTTTCACATTTTTATACACACTGGGATTTTGAAACCTATAAAACATGGGTAAGTCACCTACAACTTCCTGAAAATGTTTCCTTTAAAAAACTCAGTACGATTGAAAAAGCAAAAACCTTAACAGCAATTGCTCTTGCGAGTAACGCAAGTCTTCTCATTTTTGAAGATATCGATTCTTATTTAAACCTTGAAGAGCAGCATAATCTTATAGCAACACTTGAGATGAAGCGTATGACAGGATGCACCGCTCTCATTGGAAGCAAACATATTACGCGCTGGATGGGTTATGACTTGGACCTATACACATTTCACAACAAAAAACTGATGGTCATTGATACAAAAAAACTTCGAATGAAGATTACAAATCACGAAAACCCATATGCAATTCCAAGTAGCGAACAATGGAAAGAATCAAGCTTTGGAGCAGACAAAACAGTTACACGGACCATCATTCCTAGATAGTTTTTATTTGATTAAAAATTAAACCTTGCATTCAAATAAAAGCCAGCTTTATGTTGGGCTAATGACAACCAAACTATTAGTCGAAAAAAAAGGTCATACAGCTATCCTCACTCTCAACAACCCTTCTGCCAATACTTTTGACGAAGAGTCCCTTTCTTATCTTCCTAAAATTATTCAAGACCTAGAAAATGACAAAAGCATTTACTCTCTTGTAATTACCGGTCAGGGAGAAAAATTTTTCTCTGCTGGTGCTGATTTAAAAATGTTTTCTTCTGGAGACAAAAACGTTGCTGCAAAACTTGCAAATGTTTTTGGAATTGCTTTTGAGAGCCTCTCAAGCTTTCGAGGCGTTTCAATTGCGGCCATCAATGGTTACGCAATGGGCGGAGGTCTCGAAGTCGCTCTTGCCTGCGATTTACGAATTGTTGAAGAACAAGCTGTTCTGGCACTGCCCGAAGCAACTGTTGGTTTATTGCCTTGCGCAGGTGGGACTCAAAACCTTACTCGTTTAGTGGGAGAAGGCTGGGCCAAGAAAATGATTCTCTGCGGAGAAAGAATTAACGCTGCAAAAGCTTTAGAAATTGGAATCGCAGAAGAGGTTGTTTCAAAAGGGAAATCACTTGAACGAGCACTTGAACTTGCCAGTAACATTGAAAAGCAAAGTCCCATTGCCGTTTCCTACTGCAAACGACTGATACAAAACACTCGCTCTCAGTTTCACTCTCAAGGACTTCCTTTAGAGAGAGAACTTTTCGTAAACC
>JBAXJW010000226.1:0-2637 GCA_037137635.1 bacterium
GACAGGGAATAAACCAATCACCATCGATACGTTAATAAGCACCTGATAAGCAATCAGTGCGGCCACCCCGACCGCGACGAGGGATCCAAACTTTTCCCTCGAGTTGGCCGCGGCCCATATACAGCGATATACAAGCAAGCAATAAAGACCCAAGACAAACACGCAACCCAACCAGCCCCACTCTTCTGCAACAACAGTGAAAATAAAATCCGTATATCCCTCAGGTGTAAAACCCAACTGAGTTTGAGTTCCCTGTTTAAATCCTTTACCCAAAAACTGCCCCGAACCCACCGCAATCATCGCCTGCAAAGAATTGTAACCTCTACCGCGTGGATCAGACATCGGATCAAACATCACTCGAACGCGATCTTTTTGATATTCCTTAAAAACAAATTTCCATCCCAGAGGAAACGCAAGAGCTACAAACATAAGCGCTGATAAAATGATATTTTTTCGAACACCAAAAAATAGAATCGTCGTAAAGCCGATTAAGAGAATATGCATGCCCGTGCCCGTATCTGGCTGAGAAAGCGTTGCACCCGCAGCAAGGCCCACAATCAATAAAGGCCCCTTGAGTTCTCTCCAGCCAAGACTCTCCACGTATTCACGACTGTGAAAATACTTTGCCAGGGTCAGGATCATCGCAAGCTTCATCGTCTCAGCAGGCTGATAAGCGATGACTCCCAAATTGTACCAAAGACGGTGGCCGTTTCGAAGCATTCCAAAAAACCGCGTTCCTAAAATCAGGAAAAAATTAATTCCGTAAATGATATACGCAAAATGCTCAAGAATTCGGTAATCAAAAAGAAGAGACACCGCGATAAACAAAAAGCCTACACCCAAAAAAATAAACTGCTTTGTAACAAGCCCCTGGGGAACGTTCGCATCGAGAGAGATCGAATAAAGATTAAGAATTCCCAAAACTGAAATCAGAATGATTGTAAAAAAGAGTGTCCAGTCGACACGCTTAACGTCTTCACTACCCAATTCATGTTTCAAACGGGTATCAAACATGGCCATAGCCCTATGCTACTGCAAAAACTAGTGAAGGAAAAAGGCACTCAATAAATAAAAAAGGCCGCAAAAGCCAAAGCCTGCCGAAAGCCAAAGAAAGTTCTTCCTTTTAACCAAAACAGCGATGGCCGTTAAGGCAATTGCTATTTGAAAAAAAGTGACAGAAGTCGCAAAAGTTTCATGCTTAGAGAGGTGCTTATGAGAAGACTCCTCTAGCTCTTTTGCTTCAGCTTGAATTTCAGATTGTTCTTTTTTGTATTCTGCAATCTTTGCCTTTATTTCAGAAGTATCTTCATGACTTTTTAAGCTTGAAAGCACCAACAACTTTGTGTCTAAGACAGAGGCTTTGATTCCCTTTGCTTGAAAGAAATTCCAACGATCAGATGATTTAATCTGCTCTAACATAGCTTCATTTGCGTGATGTCCCGATTGCAAGGCCGCTACAGCAGCGAGCACAGCCAATAAAGCCGAAAGCAAAGCTCCCTTTGAAAACCACTCCGTCGAAGCACCATTAGAATGATGTGCTGCATGGTGAAGGTCTTCTTGAACTTTCTCTAAGGGAACCTCAATTTCTTCCATGAAAGAAAACATGCCACAAATCGAAGCGTGAATAAAAGTATTTTTAAAATGATGATTTAAAAAGAACTCTTTTCACTAAAAAAACTTTCAATTTCTTCTCTTCGAGCAAATGCGTCTTTACGCCCTAGCTCCACCAGAGGCTTTGTATAAGAAGTATCAAAAGACAAATAACTTAAAAGATCTTGTCCTCTTTCTTGAGAGGCTCCAATACCTCTTAAGAGATGCCGAAACATAAATGGAAGCTTAGGATAATGTTGAGCTGCTAGCTCAGAGAGATCCTGCGAAGGCTCGATCACGAGCAAATCAATTGGTCTCAACGACGGTTCTCCCAAATCAACTTTTTTACACTCAGAGCTCAGCGCAATCGTTTTATTGATACGCTTCACTCTTTCAATATCGGATTCAAGCGTGTCCATAAAAATCGCATTCAAAAGTTCTCCTGCAATATCGGCGATTGTAATTTCGTCGTCTTCTGCTTCTAAGTTAATTTTTTGAGTATAGGCACTCGATTTAATTTTTCGAATCCCTATCGCACAAATTTTATCTGCGCCCAAATGAATGGCAGGACTCAAGGGAGTTAAAAGACGAATACTTCCATCTCCATAGTAGAAAGGATCTATTTTTACGGGCCTAAACAAAAGAGGAATGGCTGCAGACGCTAAAATATGATGAAGACCTAAAGACGTTCTTTTGGAAATTGTGTTGCAGACACAGGAACGATCAGCTTATCTTTGTGCTCATTAATTCCTATGGCCACATCAGCTGTCATTCCTGGCAAAATTTGCGAAGGAAGCTCACTCACTCCAATACGAACCAAAAAATTACTCTCGTAAGAATAAACAGACTCCACAATTCCTTGAAAAGTTTTTTCCCTTAAACTTTCAAAACTAATTTTCGTTTTTTGGCCCTGACGAACTTTAATGGCGCCTCTTTGCTCTAGTGAAACCGTCAGGTATCGATCACTCAAATCAGACAACACATAAACGATGGATTGAGCAAAAACGGTTTCGCCCACTTTTACCGGCAGAAAAGTCACAACACCTG
>JBAXJW010000227.1:0-2633 GCA_037137635.1 bacterium
ATACTATCTAGAGCTCTATCCTCTCTGTAACGTATTTCACTTAAATCCTTAGATTCTTTTAGGTATCTGTAAACACTTTCATCAATCTCGCCTCTCTTATATCTCTCCTCATTACGAACAAGTTCTTTTTCAAATCCCATGCTTTCTTTAGCAACATTTTCTTTCAGGCCAGAGCGAAAGCGATCAATAAGCTTTTGCTCTGCTTCTGGAATCTTTCCGTTATTTCGAGCTTTAACAACGGATTCTAGAACTTCTAATTGTTCAATTTTTTTACTCGCTGGTAGAGAATCATACTCTCCAAACAAGTGTGGATTTTTGTGTCCAGACTCAACATTGTTTTTCTTCCAAACGTCGTGAACATCAGACGCCATCTTGGCTACATCCAATTCACTTTCTATATGTTTTCCCGTTAGCCGTTTTATATATTCTGGGGCCGCACTTTCTTTGTAACCTTTACTTTTTAAGTCTGCTGCTACTGACCTTGTTTGATTATATTCCTGATTTCTAATAGCTCTTTCAATAACCTTATCTTCTCTAGCCTGAAAATCTTTTAAATCTTTAGACTGTTTTATAAAACCGTACTCTTGTTCCCCGATCTCACCACTTTGATATCTCCTTTCATTACGAGCAAGTTCTTTTTCGAGCCTTTGTTTCGCCATTACTGGTTCAATACTTTCTGGAGCCGCGCTTTCTTTGGGAACTGTGTTTTTTAATTCTGCTGTTTTTTGATTTGCTATTTGCCCTTCCTCAACAATCTTAGCGGTTAAAGGAGGCTGTTCTTTTAAAGAAGTTCTAAATGATCTAGCTGTTTGCGCAGTAGCGGCACCTGCAAGAACTACGTCAATACCCGAAAGACCAGCTTCAACAGCTGCGCCCTTGGCTTGCTCTGTGAGTCGCTTTGCTTCTTCTTCGTGACCTTCTGCACGAGCCTCTGCGGCTTTTGCAAAAAGATGTTTAGACTCCGCGGCTTGCTGACCAGCGCCTACCGCTGACTGAACTGTTCCCGTTGCTGCGAGAGCTGTACCTCCTCCTTCTGCAATGAGCGCATAGATTCCACCAGCTGCAGAGAGTCCAGCGCCAACTCCACCTATCGTTGCTCCAAATGCAGCAAAATGAAGCGCATCTTTGTAATATTGTTGTGAATGTTGAGCTTGTTCTTTTACGAGTGAACACATGAAAGAATCGTCACTAATAGTACTTTTAGCAATCATTGCAGCTTCACCTCGAAGAAGTCCAAACCCTGCACCACCCGCTGCACCTGCGGTTGCTCCAACTGCAGCTGTACTTAAAAAGCCGACTGCAGCTGCTCCAGATGAACCAAGAGTTGATGCTGTAGAGGCAGTCATAGAAGCTGCTACAGACATAGTAGCTCCACCGGTAAGAATACCTCCAACGATGAGGCCTGCACCAATAGAGCCATTGCGAACTGTTTTAGCTACAGCAGCGTAACCTTCGTATTTATTTGAAACATCTGAAGCGAGATTGCCATCGATATCGTTCTCAGACATTTGCATTTTTATTAAGGATTTAATTACCTTTTTTTTGTAAGCAGAATCGATTTTTGGGCTTGCATTAATGCTTTTAATCAGAGCATTCATTTTTTCAGTTACTTTATTACCAGAGTAAATCATCGACTCATCTGGACGGCCACTTCGTCGTTCAAAATAACCAGCGTCTTTATACCTACCTCTTTGATAATTTCGTTGCTCTGTTGCTTCGTTGAACTCTCCAAAAGCTTTCCCGATTGAAGGATCATTTTGAAGACCATTTGCAAATTGTAGAAACTGTTCACGAGTGTAGACTGCAGATAAAGCACTTAAGCCAGCTGGAGATATTTTTTGTGAATATTCCTCAACAAGTTTATTGAGTTGAATATCTAGACTGTTGCCCTTGTCAAAGTTTTCTCTAAGGTCTTTCGATCTCCAAAGAAACTCTCTTATACGTTCTCTATCAGCGGGAGTTATTGATTGCGTACAATTTTTGCTGGCAGACGCCTCTCGGTTTGTATCCGCTGTATAAGTTCCTCTTTCTTCGCCCCCGTGTTGATTGGTATCTGCGTTTAACTTTAAATAAAAGCAAAAATAAATTAATAATAAATATTTATTTAAATTATACATTTAAAATCCAACAATTATTATTATTTCGTAACTTTTTATGCAGGAAAAGTTTGTTTTCCATAAAGATTCAATGAAGGTTTCATGTAGTAAATATTTTTTGCGTAATTTTATCTTTATCGATGAGCTTATACGCTTTTCTTCTAAACATTAGAAAAACCATATTATGGCATACGTTTAAAGAACGAACACCTTGCCTAAAATCAATAAACCCTTGATATCGCAAGGCAAAAAACTTCAAAAAATACAACTGTTTAAAGGCTCCGAACGCTTCCTCTCTAAAAGAGGCTTGTCAAAGGTTGAGAATGTGGCTTTTATAGAAGCGTGCTCTCTAAAGAAGCGTCTCTCATAAGAGACATGTTTAACTCAGTTGCTGATAGCTATGACTCTGCCAATGACCTTTTGTCTTTGGGTATGCATAGAGTTTGGAAAAAGAATTTCGTAAACGGAATTTCCCCAGATACAAAAGCATTTTTCGAAATCCTTGATTGTGCAACGGGCACAGGAGATATCGCGATT
>JBAXJW010000228.1:0-2631 GCA_037137635.1 bacterium
TTGTATGCTTACTTGCCATATTGCTACAACAGCCATTGTTTGCGCAAATTAAATCTGCGTGTCCTTTTTCTTGAGAAATTTTTAAAGCAGATTTTTCGCCAAAAAATTCTATAAGACTTGGTATCCCTTTCTTAATAGCTGCTTCTGCTACACTGGCGCAAGGTTCAATCCCTAAAACATTAATTCCTGCATTTTTGAAGTATTGTAAAAGGTAACCATCGTTTGAAGCTATTTCAACAACATGTGATGAGTGGTTTAAGTTAAATTTAAGAAAGGAGTTTTGTGCGTAAGCTTCGGCATGCTTAAGCCACGAGTTAGAAAAGGATGAAAAGTAAACATAGTCCTCAGTGAAAATTTCTTCACGTGAGGCAGGTTCGCTTAGTTGTACCAGCCAGCAGTTTTTACACGCAAAAACTTCTAGCGGATAAAACATTTCGCCCTGTTGTGCTTGCTCTTTTTTGACAAAAGCATTGCTCAGTGGATGAAGTCCAAGATTTAAAAAGGGTTGATCAAGTTTCGACTGGCATCCTCGACATTGCATGTGTGAGTATTCCTTTTTGCTAAATAGCTGTTTATTTGTTCAATTGTAAAAGAAAGAATTTCTGAGGGGTTGCTGTTGTATTTTTTATACCAATCAGCAGTCGCTTTGAGGGTGTCATCAAAACTCAATATGGATTCCCATTTGAGTTGGTCTCTTGCCTTTTCACAATTCAACAATAAGAAGCTAGACTCATGTGGATGTTCGTTTTGGTCTAATTCCTGTAAACAAGGGGATCCCCATTCTGAAGAAAATTTCTCAACAAGTCTTTGGACTGAAACAAGCAGTTCTTTTTGAGGTCCAAAATTCCAAGCATCTGAGTATTGTTCTGGATTCTTGTGAAGGTTTTCTGCCAAGCAAATATAACCACTCAAGGGTTCAAGTACATGTTGCCATGGTCGAACTGCGTGAGGGTAGCGGATTTGTAGTTTTGAATTTGAAGTATAGGATCGAAAGAGATCTGGTATGATTCTGTCTTTAGCAAAATCACCGCCTCCGATAACGTTGCCTGATCGAGCAGTCGCAACTCCTTGAGATGTTTTTGAGAAGAAGCTTCTTATGTACGATGAGGAAACAATTTCACAAGCTGCTTTGCTCGCTGAGTATGGATCATGTCCGCCTAAAGCATCTGTTTCACGAAAAGGTTTTTGGTAATTATTGTTTTCGTAGCACTTATCTGTTGTGACAATAACGGCAGTTTTGATGTGAGGATTTAAGCGAATAGTTTCTAAAACGTGCAAAGTACCTTGAACGTTTGTTGTGAAATTTTCTACGGGATTGATGTAAGATTCTCTTACGAGGCTTTGTGCAGCCAGGTGAAAGAGTATTTCGGGGGAGAATTCGTCAATTGCTTCTTTCAGAGAAGAGAAATTACGAATATCCTGATGTTTTGAATCAACTATTTTTTCTATTTCTAGGATTGAACAGAGAGAGGTTTCTTCTGCCTTTAGACTGACTCCACAAACCTTTGCGCCTAACTGACGCAGCATTAATGAAAGCCAGGCTCCCTTGAAGCCTGTATGGCCTGTGATACATACTTTTTTTCCATTCCAAAAAGAAGTTGTCACTACCATACCTTCCAGGGTGCTCTGTTGTTTTGCCAAAGAGATTCTAAAAGAGTCTTGTCTCTTAATGTATCCATCGCCTGCCAAAAACCGTTGTGTTTAAATGCGCAAAGTTGCCCATCATTACTTAGTTTTTCAAGTGGGCCTTGCTCCCAGATGCATTGATCGTTATCAATAAATTTTAAAACTCTTGGGTTGAGAACGAAGAATCCACCATTAACCCAAGAGCTATCGCCTGCGGGCTTTTCTTGAAAGCGAGTGACTTTGTGATCATTTAATTCAAGTGCTCCATATCTTCCTTGGGGCTGTACCGCTAATACTGTTGCAAGCTTTTCGTTTTCTTTGTGAAAGTTGATGACATTCCTAATGTTTGCGTCAGTGAGTCCATCTCCGTAAGTAAAACAAAAATCCTCTTGTCCCAGATAAGGTTCTACTCTTTTAAGTCTTCCGCCAGTGAGCGTTGAATCTCCGGTATCGACTACGGTTACTTTCCATGGCTCTGACTTGGAATGATGCACGTGCATTTTATTTTCATTCATGTCAAAAGTAACGTCAGAGGTGTAGAGAAAGTAATTGGAGAAGAACTCTTTCACCATATTACCTTTGTAGCCGCAACAAATGATGAAATCGTTAACCCCATAATAAGAGTAGATCTTCATAATGTGCCACAAGATGGGCATATGGCCGATTTCAATCATGGGCTTGGGTCTTAAGTGAGTCTCCTCGCTTATTCGAGTTCCCATTCCGCCTGCTAAGATAACAGCTTTCATTTTTAGATATCCTAAGCATCTTCTAACAAGGACGCACTGAATGTGTCGAGTTTAACCTTGTGTGTGTTGCTACCTTGTAGCTCTTATGAGCTGATGCACAATAGAGCTATTTTAAGCCAATTTGTCGCAAACGTTCGGTGAGGTAATCGCCAGCTGTGCTTGCGGGATCTCGCTGAGGATTGTCAGGTGTTACACAGCTTGGGAGAGCTGCAAGTGACATGTCTGATACGGGATGCAAGAAGAACGGCATTGAGTATCG
>JBAXJW010000229.1:0-2616 GCA_037137635.1 bacterium
CCGTATTACCTGGTTTAATTATTTTCACCAGAACTTTTCCTTTATAATTTATTTTTAACTTGAACGAAGTTTCTGATTGAACACGAACGATACGTGTGGAATTTTTTTCCACTTCTGCAACAAGAGAAACTCTCGAAAGATTTTTTCCAAAATACAAATTTTCCATTCCTATTCGAGTAGGCTCTCTTAAGTTCCATTCAATCTCATTTGAAAGACCCTTTAGTTTTAAACCCACAACGTTTTCGATCAGAAGAGCAACGGGACCTAGGCCCGACCAACCTACAAAATTTGCTCGTGAATAACTCTTATCAGCTCCCGGAGAGCAAGGCTCATCACTTTCGGGCGCATAACACTCCCAAAGCGTGTGTAAAAATCCGTCTATTCTATCCAAGGCCGTAATTCTTTTGGGATCGATATTGGATTTATACACTCGAGTCATTAAATCCAAATAATTCACACTTGCTTCATACGCGAGCTCTGGTTCATTGTACTGTTCTAAGCCTTTGATGGTCATGTAATTCGTAGGAGCCCATACACTTCCACGCCAGTAAGCTCCGGATAAATGATAAAAAGGACTCGACGCCGAAAGAGTAGGGAAAAGATTTTTTCTATGAAATTCTCGATCATTTTTTAGATATCCAATAAAAGAAGTTGCTTGTTGTGAGTCTGGAATCCCCGCAAGTAACGCCCAGTATGAGCCGATATGGCGAACCCCTGCATGTTCTCCATTCCTTTGAAGATCATAATAATAATGATCTTTCTCGTTCCAAAGCTTTTGATTGATGAGAGACTTTAACTCTTCATACTCAGTTTTCCACTGAGCTTGTTGATCTTGGAGATTTAAAAGCTGGCAAATTTCACTAAGATTTTTTGCAGCAAGCGCTTGTTGCATAGACATATCTACCCAGGCAGCTTCTGCAGAATCTCCACGAGGAGTGTTATCCATTCCACTTCCCAATTGAGTTTGATAGTAGAGACCTTGCCCATAAGGAGTTCTCATATGTTGCTTGATCCACATGTAATATTTTTCAAGCTTTGGCAGAACTTCCGCTAAACGTCCTGTTTCTCCGCTGTACTTTGCGTACTCAAGCTCCGCCCAGGCAAAGAGAGGAGGGTTTACCGCTGGCTCTTTTGCACTTGAAAGCTCCGCCTCATCTCCACTTGTCACAGAATAAGATCGTTGAATATAACCATCAGCTTTTTGTTTGATATAAAAATTATCAAGAGTTTCAATTGCTGGAAAAAGCTGTCGTGCATATTTTGCAAAAACAGTCATGAACGAACTATCCCACTGATAAATTTGCTCGTTAAAGCCTTCTTCTAAAAAGACTTTGCCATATTTATTGTATGAATTTCCGTAAGACAAATTTTCCCACAAAATCTGCCATGTTTTGCGATAGAGAGCGAGCCACTCAGAATGCCCCTCAATAATCGGATGAGGAATAAGATGCGCAAATTTCTTAAGATCGATCACTCGGCGAACGGCAACACGTCTCCAAAGCCCACCACCCTCAGACCAACCAAGATCGATGACTTTTACGGCAATCGTATTGAAAGCTCCGTAGTGAAGAGCCTCTTGAATTTCAACCTTAGAAGGCCACGCGTAGAATGATCCAAAATCGCCTCCACCGCGATGACCCACATTTTTACCCTCTACAAAGAGATCGTACTCATCTCCCACGCCATCGACTTCAAAACGAACAACAGACCCTTGCCACTCCTCTGGTATCCAAACCTTTTTTCGATACCACGCATGTCCATTGTAATAAGAAAACCCTTGAGACTCCCAAGCTTCTCCCGCATAAATTTTATCCCAGCTTTGATCGTCGAAGTCAGGATTTGCCCAACCTCTTTGCTCACCACGCTCTTCTGGATCTATTCGAAAGCTCCAAGTTTCTGTTGAAAAATCAAGATATGAATTTTTCGCTTCTTCTAAAGGAGAAAAAGCAGAAGCACCCAAAACATTTAAAGATAGAAGAAAGAATACCCCTAAAAATTTCCTCATTAACCCTCAAGGCAGTGCTAACAAAATATATCGGCAGCCACTATAGAAACTTGCCCGTGAAAGAGTTCTTAATGCAAAACTTAAAAATTCTTTACTGTAATTCGGAGCGCAACGGTAAGCTGACGCTGACTTTAGTTCCTAGATTTGGCTCAGAATAAATCGCCAAATTTCCACCGTGTTTCTCTATGATTTGTTTGACACTAAAGAGGCCAATTCCATGACCCTGTTCTTTGTTATGAGAAAACCCTTCCTCACATACACGCTGCACAATCTGCTGCGGAATTCCACAACCATTATCCTCTATAGAAAGCAAAAAAGAATTTCCCACGTCTTCAACCTTTAAAGAAATGTTCGACCCCTCTCTCTTCACTGAAAAAGATTCTCGTGCATTGTCATAAAGATTTGAAACAACTCTTAAGAGTTCTGTTTCAGGAATACTCACTTCACTGTTTTCTTTTTTAATAGAATTTAAAAAATGGTTTTGAATATTTCCTTCTTTATTTAGGAATTCTTTTTCTTTTATTAAAAAATCAAGACTTTTTGCAATATCCAAAAGACTCATGCCTTGATCAACACCTTGAAAGCTCACATTCTTATAACCTAGCAAAAGT
>JBAXJW010000230.1:0-2594 GCA_037137635.1 bacterium
ACGGCCTTGACTCATCCCCCCATTCTTGGGATGTAAGAGGTGCGGGATGGAGCAGCCCGGTAGCTCGTCGGGCTCATAACCCGAAGGTCCTAGGTTCAAATCCTAGTCCCGCAACCAATTTTAACTTTCGACCCTTTACTCATAATTAACTCACAATTAACAAAGCCTCTCTCTAAAACATTTAAAATTATAAAAGATGGGTTATCGTTTTTGGAAATATTTTATTTCTCTATCCATTGCAGGATGCGCCTCTACAAATACCCAAACCTACTCACAACTCATTACTGAACCTGCCTATCCATCAAAAACTTACGACACCCCTAAAGACATTACATGGAAAGCAATAACTCGAGTTTTGGAAGTTTATACACTCACAGCAGCGAATAAAGAAAAAGGAATACTTGTTACGGAATGGGAAAATCAAAAATCAAACCCAGATCTTTTTGGGTATAGCAAAATTATAGAAAACCATAAGAGCCTAGATCGTTTGCCTGCAACCATTAGAGGCAATTTTGGAGAAAACAGTTCTCGGTTAAAAGTTTACCTAACCCCTGTAGATAATGATCCTCAAAAAACAAAAGTGGAAATTGAAAAAAAGCTTCTCACCTACAATCCGATAAATGGAACACTTAGGAATACTGCCTCAGACCAACTAGAAGAGGCTGCAATTTTCGAGAACATCTCTTGGGTTTTAAAATCCCACGTTCTTAAAACATGTAATGGTCGTGAAAGCTTTTACCTACCATACGAGGAATGTCCGATCGAAAAGAAAGCAGGAGATGAATAAAATGAAAAATAAAATAAGATTATTGATCATATGTTTCTATTCTTTTCAATTTTCCTTGGGCGCAAATCCACTCAACAAAACGGCCCTTGAGATGGAAAAAGACATTGCTGGAGGAAAAACCAAATATATCCGAGTTAAAGTGATCAAAAATAGATTTTTTCTGGAAGGATCTGTATACAAAGTCTCCGATAAAAAATTGGCAGGCGAAGTCTGTCGCACCTATGCGGCCAACCTGATTAATCTAAAAAACTCTGCTTTCAAATCAGTTGATGACTTGTGTGTTAATTTAGTCAAATTAGCTGACAGCCTTCCCCCAGGCCCGCCTCAAATGCTTAGGGTTGAGTATCGTGTTTTATATATACCCAATACAAAAATCAGCACTGGAAATATTTTATCTGAAAATTTTTTCAACTCTATGGATCTTCCAAATGATGTCCGACTTATCAAATCAGTCGCCTTCAACTTAGTAGATGGAGAGAATTTTTTCCCTGATTCAAATGCACCGCCAGAAACAAGCTCTTCAATAACGAGTGAAAAATTCAATATCAGCACACAAGAAAATATAAATGGAAATTATTCCTTAGAAACCACTACAAAAGCATCCTCCATTCTAGGCACAGCAAAAATCATTGTTGATGCTGACGCTCGAATCGCAAACACCACATCACAATTTGAACGCAGGATTAAAACAAAAGTTGTCGTCACGAGTGGAGAAACAGCAGGACTTAGCTCTTGGATTAATCTTGATGAAAAAGAACTTAAATCCCCAGGATTCGTTATTCTTGTAAGAGCAACTCATCTTAGGTCAGCGAGCGATAGCGTTCCGTTAGAAAATCCTGTTTCGGCTTCATTATAAAATTTGATTTTTGGCAAAGCCCCGGCAAAGACTGCAGCCTTCTTAAAAGATAAGATACCTTAACCTAATCTTAATTTACATTTATCCAAATCAACTTATAATTAAATATGAAGACATCACCATGACTTTCAAACAAAGAAAATGTTTTCTTACTCTAATTATTTTCGGATTTTCTCAAGCTTTTGCTCACAACTGCAAAGAAATCTTATCTCTTCATGAGTATGACAAAGAGAATAAAACTTCTAGTACTGAAACAACATCTCCACGACCATTGTCTGGATCCCATGATCTAAAAGATGTTGATTACTCGAATCTAAAATTTACTGAAGTTGAAAAACCGGGAAAAAGCTCAGCTGTTTACAAAACCGAAATCAACGGAGAACCTTATTATTATAGACCCCTTGAAAAAAACGAAGCAGCTGCACGTAACGGACTCGCAGCATATGAACTCGCCAAAGCACTTGACCTCCCCTACCTTGCACCAGAATCAAAAAAAGTACGCATCATTAGAAACGGGATCCTAGAAGAGGGCGTCCTTTCTAAGTCTGCAAAGGGTCAAATCGGGCAAAGCGTTCTGAAAAAAGATTTTCAAATGAAAGAAACAAACCTAGACGAAGCGCAAGTCTTTACCTACTTAACAGCAAACACAGATGCCCACTTAAATAATTTTTTTGTAAACGAAAATGGCCAATTAGAATTCTTTGATTTTGATCAAAGTTTTGGACAAATTCAAAAACCACACATTCAAAAAAAACAAGACGCCTTTTCAGATCTTGAGGCAGATTCCACAGTCAACCCATTTGCAGATAAAGACTCTAAGCAACAACTTCTTTCACTGAGAAGTTTAGATAGAGCTTCTACAGTCAAAAGAGAAACACCTCAAAAACTTTCTGAGTTAGAAGCCGCCTCAACAATAAAAGACTCCCACAGGAATATGCCTTTAGGATTAGG
>JBAXJW010000231.1:0-2591 GCA_037137635.1 bacterium
CTCATACTCAGCATCTTCTTTAATACGCAGAGTTTTTAGGTTCTTTGAGTCAAAGATTAATCCGTCATTTGATTCAGTTTCGCAGATCTCCCGAATAATAGTGGCAACAGAATCCAATTCATTTTCAAAATATCCAAGAAAGTCGATATCACGAGTTGCTCGCACATTTTTTGAGTCCCAAACGTGGAACATCAATGCACCCTTTAGAATAAATTTCTCTGCAAATTTTGACTGGCTTAATCGATAGAGGAATCGTTCCATCCCATAATAAAGCAAGAGTTCGTCAAAGGGTCGTTTGGATTCCTTCGCTAGCTTCGAAAGTCGATTATATGTCGAGACGGCCGGACTTTTTGAGCTCATATCAATGCCTCCATATAGGGGCGAATGACTCCATCGATACGGCAAATTTGTGCGAAGTGCATAAGTTTTTTGGAGTCTGCCCCTTTTTTCTTTCGCCAATCGCGAAGGGCTTCAAGGCAGATATCCATGCCAATCTTTTTTCGGAACTTAAGACAGTCAGCGAGCGTTTTTTCGGGACTATAAACACGAAGGACAACGCCATCTTTTTTGTGAGTTTGGATGCCTTCTGAAAATGCTGGTTCTGAAATTCTATAAAACTGCATGGGAGGGTAAGCGATGCGAGGCTGCTCTGCTCCTTTGGGGAGGGCAACGGAAACACTTCTGGGGATCTGAGTGGTGAGACCATGAAAAGCTAAAGCCGACATCAAGCAAATCACCCCTTGGGAAACTTTCGACGCGGCAGTAAAAAGATCTGGCGACTCCAGAGGGGGCATTTCCGTGAGTCGATATAGTCCCCGAGCAATGGGCTCAATCATCCCGCTATCTCGCATGCCGTAGAGCACTCTGCGATGAATGCCCTCGGCGAGAGCTTGGGTAGTTGTTAAAACTCCATTGTGTTTTTTGAAGAGCTGTCGAGCAATATCTGTTGGGCTCTTCTTTGATGGTCGCCTCATTTGGTCACTATTACCTATACTTGTTGCTATGTATAGGTAATAGTGACCAAAAACTTTGGAAGTATGGCGAAGTCGTAAAATTGAAAAAGAACGACTATTTGCCAGCGTTCAGTGTCATTCCGATCAAAAATCTCAATAGTGTCCTAAAGTTAGGCGCTTTAGGTGCCGATGAATTGACGTAGCGGAACAACTAAGGGGGATAATATAGGTGGCCATACCAGATTACCAAACAGTCAGCCTGCCTTTACTGAAGCTCGTAGGAGCTAAAGGAACGATTTCCATCAAAGACGCAATTGATGCGATTTCTAGCCAATTCAAATTAACACCGGAGGAGCGCGGTACTCTTCTACCCAGCGGAAAACAGGAGATCATTGTTAATCGCGTGGGTTGGGCACGTACTTACATGAAAAAAGCGGGACTCCTGACTTCACCCCAAAGAGGAGTCATCGAAATTACTGATCGTGGGAAACAGGTGCTCAGTGAAAACCCTGCAATAATCAACGTGAGTTTCCTTACTCGCTTTCCAGAATTCGAAGAGTTTAGAGCGCTCAAAAATTCAATTGAAAATGGGACTACTAAATCCGAAGTTAAAACCGAAGAAAGTTCAGCGACTCCTGAAGAACTCCTTGAAAATTCCTACCAAGATCTGAAAGCAAATTTATTAGATGAAATGATAGAAAAAATAAAAACATGTAGCCCACAGTTTTTTGAACGACTCGTGGTCGATACGATAGTCCGTATGGGTTATGGCGGCTCAAGAAAAGAAGCCGGCAAAGCCATTGGACAGAGCGGAGACGAAGGCATTGACGGGATTATCAACGAGGACCGACTGGGCCTCGATGTAATTTATCTTCAAGCGAAACGATGGGAAGCAAACATAGGCCGTCCTGAGATTCAAAAATTCGCCGGAGCTTTGCAGGGCAAGCGAGCCAAAAAAGGAATCTTTATTACAACCTCTGATTTTACGAGTGAGGCTAAGGATTTTGTAAAAAACATCGACGCAAAGATAGTTTTGATATCTGGATTTCAGCTTGCAGATCTAATGTGGGAGCATGGCATCGGCGTATCTCTCTCAGCAGCATATGAAGTAAAAAAAATTGATTTAGACTTTTTTAATGAGTGAAGACAGGACCTAGAAGGTGAGAATTCTAAATTGGAACTGCAACAATGGAATAAGTAATAAAAGACAGATTGATTACCTAAAATCTTTTAATGCAGATGTCGTCATCATCCCAGAGATTAAAAAATCAAATATTAAAACCCTTTCTCCTGATTCATATGTTTGGGCTACCAATAATCACCTGAACTTAGCCCCTAAAGGCCTCGGGGTTCTTTCGTTTAATGGATATACACTTGAAGAATGTCCACGAGATGAGGATATGGAGCTTTTCATTCCCGTTAAAGTTAAAAGCTCGAAACAGTCTTTCAACCTTGTGGCAGTTTGGAATTTTTATTCAGCTTGCAAGCAGGGCAGATTTAAAGGGGTTACTGGCCCAGAGTGTGTTGAGTTTTCGGCACTAAAATATTACAAAGATTTTCTCAAAGACCCATGTTTAATAGCTGGAGATTGGAATCTGGGACCAACATTTGCTCAAGCTGGATTCCTAAGGATTATGA
>JBAXJW010000232.1:0-2583 GCA_037137635.1 bacterium
AGCCAAGAGGATGTGTTCACGTGTTTGAGGCATAGGACCGTCAGCAGCAGAAACGACGAGGATACCTCCGTCCATTTGCGCAGCACCTGTGATCATGTTTTTTACGTAGTCGGCGTGACCAGGGCAATCCACGTGAGCATAGTGGCGTTTGCCAGTTGAATACTCAACGTGCGAAGTGTTGATCGTGATACCACGTTCTTTTTCTTCAGGAGCTTTGTCGATTTGATCGTAAGCTTTGAATTCAGCTTGTCCCTTCGCTGCAAGAGTTTTTGTAATTGCAGCTGTGAGAGTTGTTTTACCATGGTCGACGTGTCCGATCGTACCAATGTTCACGTGGGGTTTATCGCGGTTAAATTTTTCTTTAGACATACTATTTTTTCGCCTCCTTAGAGCTTTCTTTTTCTGTTTTCTTTCTTCTAATATTTTTTCAAATATTAAATGTTTTTTTTAACAGCCCTTTATGCAAGTACATAAAAAGGCAAAAGCACGCCAGCAGCTGAGCTGCTTACGAACGATGTTAACTTACAACGGCTGTATAGGAGTGACAAGTGTGTAAGGTAGGGGAATGTAAACTTTTTATTTTTTGGGATTCGACTTGTCGGAGAGTTGTGCTACTTAATTTTATAGGAACGCGGCAGTAGCTCAATTGGTAGAGTATCAGCCTTCCAAGCTGAGGGTTGCGAGTTCGAAGCTCGTCTGCCGCTCCATTTATCTCTTAAATTCACCTTCACACTCAAAATTAATTAGTTAATGAATCGTTTCGGCAAAGCCGCCTTTGAGTAACATCTCCGGCATGTGATTTAGAAGAAGGATTTTACTTTCTATGCGCATTTCGTCGAGAAGATAGACTTCGTTATTGTAGGCTTTTTTCAAAATATCATTTGTTATATTAAAGTGCTTTTCGCTCAGTTTTTCTCGTAAAAGAAGTTGCTGAGTCAGTGTTTCCCATATCGTTAATCGTTCCTGGTAGTTATTCATTTTGATATCACCAGAAAGTAAAAGATCATTTAGCTTTTCAATGATGTCAGAGTTTTCAGCGCCTTGGGTGCTTAAACAGCGCCATGTTAGTAAATCTAATTTTTCAAGAGTGCTTAGTTCTGTGTTGTTGCTTACTTTCTCTACGCATTCTTGCTTGGTTTTGAGGTTGTATTTTATTTTGAACGAGTCAAAACTATCTTCGCTTTCACTTTCTTCCTTCATTTCAATTGCAATTTTTAAAAAATCTTGTGCATTTGTTTGTTTTTTAAAAAAAGATTTTCCATAACGAAGTTCGAAATTTATAATTTGATTTAAAACGCCTGAAATTTTTAAATTTTTTATGTGGGGGTAAAGTTTTAAATTATTTATCCAGTTAAGAGCTTGTTCGTCCGAAGAGGGTGATTGAAGCTCTTGTGTGATGAGTGCGTTAATATTAGTTGGTTCGTCCTCTGAAACTTTTTTGCTTGTGGTAGGGAAAAAATCTTTGAGTTCAATTTTCTTGTTAGCAGAGTCTTCTATGTTTCTAAGTCCTTTTTTGATTGTATTCATAACAAGATTTATTTTTGAAGCGTATCCAAAGTGTTTGACGCTTTTGTCGTCGCTACGAATAAATTCTTTGTCCCACTCAGCAGAATGATATAATCCCAAAACATCACCCGTTTGAAGATCAACAAGAGGGCTTCCGCTTTGTCCGCTTAGGGCAGGTGAGTAAAGTTTATAATTACTTTTCTGAAATCCAAATATTCGAGCGGAACTGACTCTTGTTTGAGAGCCGCCTAAGTGTCCAATAACGCCTAATTCTCTATTTTCAAGATCATCAAACTTTTTTTCGCTAGTGTCGATATTAAGAAAAGGTACTTTTTTTCCGTTTGGTAGATCGATTTTTATAAGAGCAAAATCAAGAGCTTGATTAAGGGCAATAACTTTAAATTTTGTAAATTTCTCTTTGTCTCCGTTGGGTGTAAAGTCACGAATAAAAAAACGATATTGAGAACATTCTTCTTGAGTGCATCGGATTCCGGATCCATCGGCGTCAATTACGTGCGCATTTGTAAGGAGAAGACCATCATCTGATATGAAAAATCCTGTTCCACTATCGTTATTATCAATTATGTAGACGATTGCTTTTGAGATTTTTTCTTGAATTAAAGATGATGAATCTGAAATTACTTTTGATTGAAAGTCTATTCCCCATGTGTCTTCTTGAATAGAAGTTGTTTTTTCGATTGTCTTTGTTTTGGAGCAGCTTAGAAATACAAAAAAGCTCAAAAATAAGTAAATTCTAAAGAGCTTAAGAAATGAGATTTTGGATAAAATCACGAAATCGAATTATAGCTTATTTAACACTACAAGTCAATTTCTAGTTTTTGGCATAACTAACTGATTTTAATAAGATTTAGCGAAGATGACTCTCTTTAAGCTGGGCTTTTGAGTGAGGAAGCACTTACCGTCTTCTTGAAAAGCTTTATCAAAGGGAAGGCAACGAATCGTCACTTTGAATTCCTGCTTGAGGCGAGCCTCGTCTTCTCGTGATCCTGCCCAATGGCAAAGAGCAAAACCGCCATGGATTTCGGGTTTGTTTTCGTTCTTGGGAGTGAAGAATTT
>JBAXJW010000233.1:0-2558 GCA_037137635.1 bacterium
CTCAGTGCTGATGGATTGATTTCGAGTATTGTGAATTTTAAAATTATAGGGCTTCAGAATTTATTTGAACCTAATAGGGTTTTTTATAATTTTGGAGGAGATGCCGGAGCGGGAGATAATAATCCAAATCCAGATCCTACGATTAGTTTTGATTGGGGCTTGCCGTTTTTCTTAGGACGAAATGTTTACAATGGCATCAATGGAAAGACTTCAACTTTAGGGACCGGGCCTTACTGGGCTTACTAGGTTTATTGTAAAAGTTGATCGTAAATTTCATCTTCACTGCCAGAAAGAAGATCCTGCGATTTGCCTTGTTTGTGTAAGAGGCCGTTTTTAAGAATAAGGAGTTCTCCGCCTATTTTTTTGGCAAAAGAAAGATGATGTGTGACTAAAACAAGTGGAATATTAAATTCTGATTTTAATTTTTCAATCATCTTTAAAACTTCTCGAGTCATAAAGGGATCAAGAGCAGAGGTGGGTTCGTCTAAAAAAATGAGAGACGGATCGGTGATAAGAGCTCTTATGAGCGCGGCTCTTTGTTTTTGTCCGCCAGATAAAGAATTTGGTTTTTTATGAGCTTGGTCTTCGAGTTCGAATTTTTTTAAAAAACTAAAAGCTTTTACTTCGGCCTCTTCTTTTGTTTTTTTATGAACCTTTATAAGTGATAAGCAGATATTTTCAAGAATTGTGAGATGTGGGAAAAGGTTGAAAGATTGAAAAACCACTCCATTTTTTTTTCGAAAATCATTTAACAAGGTTTCACTTTGAGGCATCGCTGTCTTATTCCAAAAAATTTGACCTTTTTGGGGGATTTCGAGTCCACAAAGGAGTCTGAGGAGAGTGGATTTTCCGCTTCCTGAAGGCCCAATAAGGACAAGGGTTTCAAAATCGCATTCAACAGAAAAGTTTTCAAAAATTTTAAATTCAGGATAACTAAAAAAAAGGTTTTTGATCTCAAGCTTCATATTGAAGTCTCGTTTCTATTTTCTTTGTAGTCCAAGTGATGGGAGCAGTGATGAGGAGGTAGCCCAGTGCGAGGGGAATATAGGCTTCCAGGGTGCTGTAGGTCAGTGAGTTTACTTCTTGAGCGCTTAGGGTGAATTCACTGACGGCAATGACAGATAAGAGAGAGGAGTCTTTTACGATAGAGGCAAATTGTCCACCAAGTGCAGGTAGGGCCGCTTTGAACAATTGAGGAAGGATAACGTAAAGATAGCTTTGTCTTCTGTTGAGTCCAAGAGCTTTTGCTGCATCCCACTGGCTCTGTGGAATTCCTTCAAGGGCTGCACGTAGAATTTCTGCAATATAGGCAGCGCTGAAATTTGAGAGAATGAAAACAGCAAGCCAAAAGCGATTGCTAAAGCCTACTGCATTTGCAATGACATAAAAAAATAAAAGAATTTGAACTAAAAGAGGAGTTCCTCGAATGAGGTTTATCCAGGACTGGCAAAACACTTTAATGATTTCAAAGCTTCTTTGGCCAATCAGTAAAATCCAAGCCAGAGTTAAACTTAAAAGCAAAGAGACGATAGAAATTTGAAGTGTTGAAAGCCAGCCTTTTAGGAACTTTTCTTTGTAATCCCAAAGGATAGACCAGTTCCAAGTATATTGAATATTTGCAAAGCTAAAAAAAAGAATAAGACTTAAGAATAGGTAAAAAAGAATTTTATATAAAAGCTGAAGAGTATTTTTTTTCACAAAATAAACTCAACTCCCAGTTTTTTAAAAACAGTCTTTTCTTCTTTGAGGTACTTATCTGCCAGATTTGAAAAGCCTTTTTTCTTTCTAAATTCTTGAATAAATAAATTCACGTTTTTAACGAGCTCAGGATTTCCTTTTTTGATCCCGATAGCCCAAGATTCTTTTTGGAAAGCTTTCAAGAGAGCTTTTGTTTGTTCGGGATTTTTTTTCCAATGGTGATAAACGGACATCTGATCATAAATAAAAGCATTTGCCTTATTCTGTATGACTTCAAGAACCGCAGTGTTTTCTTTATCAAAAGCTAGAACTTTTGCTTCTTTTAGGTTTTTCAGTGCCCAAGCTTGAGCAGTGGTGCCTTTTTTTACAGCAATTTGAAAGTTTTTTTGATCGAGATCATTTTCGTTTTGAATGGATGAGTTTTTTTGAACAAGAAGAGCAAGGCCTGTGTTGATGTAAGGCTCGCTAAAATCGATTGATTTTTTTCTTTCTTCATTCACAGTTAGGGAAGAAATGATGATATCGATTGAACCTGTTTTGAGAGAAGGGATGAGCCCATCAAAAGACATATTTTCAATTTTTAATTCTCTGTTTAGAAATTTGGCTAAACCCTGAGCGATGCCCACGCTGATTCCGTCGGGTTCTCCCTTTGCGTTGGTCATTTCAAAGGGAGGGTAGCTCAGCTCCATTCCAACCTTAAGGCTTTCTGCTGAAGCTTGTAGCAAAAGAAAGATGGCTAGGATTGGAAAGATAACTTTCTTCACACCTTTTATGTTAAGGCTAAGTTTTAAGAGCATCAATCTGCTTTTCTGGCGCAGAAGTTAAACATTCCTCTGTTTCAAAGCATGTGTTATAGATTC
>JBAXJW010000234.1:0-2546 GCA_037137635.1 bacterium
TTATTAAATGGCTTTTGATTTAAAATAATGTTTTGTGTTTTAGAGAGATTATGTAACCAAACAAAACCACTGTTAATCATGTCTTTTTCTATCTGTGCATCTGTAAATTTTAATTCAGTATAATCACGAACAATTCGTGAATAAGTTTTTAAACTTGAATAACTTTGAGGATATTGAGTTTGTAGATTGTATAAGATTCTATTAACTGTGTGTCCCCCGATGCTTATATAAGTGTTATCGTTTTTCTTAACATAAGGCACGAGTTGGTCTGTATCTGTATTGAGCCATGGTTTTGTGTCTACTTTGTACGCGGCACTGTCGAGTGTCGCTTTGATTGCAGCTGTTCTTACGTCAATTTCTTTTGCGTTATACCCCAGCTCCGTTACATAGAAATTTGTAACGAGTTGAAATTGTAAATTTAATCCCATTTGTAATATTCTTGTATTTTCAGCATCGATTTTAGGGTCTGGTGGAGGAGGTGTGACGCCATTTGTGCTTGTGCTGCCTCCGGTATTTACATAAATAGGATCAATACTTGGAATGACAGGTGCAGGGGGTTTGTATTCATAAGGCACTCCGTTTGAGCTACATTTAGTGTTTTGAACGGCGTTGCTAAAAACTTTGGTGTAATAAATGTTTTTTTCTGCCTGTTTTAGGGAAGTGATTTGTATGTCAATTGTTGTTTGATTTTCGCTAATGGTTTTTTCTTCAGAAGCTATTTTGCTACAGTAGTTATCTTTGTAAATCGCTACTTTGTCTCCAGGGGAGACGTTTCCGACTCTAAAGCTTGGATTTGCCAAGGTTTTAGCTGTTGTTTGATCATTGACTAAAAGTTGAATCGTAGGGTCTGGTATTTGAGTAATAAGAGTATACGCTACACTATGACTACATGAAGAATTCCCCATGGAGTCAATGACTTTTGCAGAGAACATATAGAGCTTGTCGACATTTAAAAAATCTCGCGCTTTAATTCCAATCGATAAAGGAGTTGGTGAGCTACCCACTTTTTGAATGTCTCCCATAGAATTTCCAACGCAGTTTGATCCCAAAATAAGATAAGCACGGTTTCCAACTTCAAGATTACTAATTTTGAATTGAGGTGTCCTATTAAAGCTTTTTGCATTTCCTTCAAGTTCAAGAGTCGCAATAGTTGGGGGCGTTTTGTTGAATGTATAGTTAAGGGGGCCAACGCATTGGCCTAGGCTTTCCCCTCTTTTTGCTTGTGCATAAAAACTGTAAGTGGCATTATGCGATTGATCACCTGAAAGAAGGCTTGCAGTCACAAACAAGCTATTGTCTTCGGCACTCACTTGTTTGATCGAATCTTTTGTGCAGGTTTTGTCGTTTTGATAAATCGTAATCACGTCTCTTTTTTGAATGTTCAGAAGATAAAACTTTATTTGACTTGTATTCCCAGTGTTTGATCCGTTCATCAAGAATGTAACGTTAGGAGCCACAACAGGAACTTTTTTATATTGGAGGGAATTTGAGCATGACGAGTTATCCGTTTTTGCAGAGAGGGTATATGTTTTAATTTCAGAATAATCATCGGCAGATAGGTGAACGTCTTTTGATGATTTGAGGTTGTTGATGGCGGCGGTTTTTTTTGTCAATTCAGCACCTGTACAATCAGGTGTAGTGAATACGTGAATTTTTTCTTGAGTGTTGATCATGTTTCGTAATCGTATTGAGGGTACTCCAGGGGTTTCTGCTTCGATCAGTTCAATTTTCAGGGATGAGTCAATGGGGGGGGTGTTTTCAGCGGAGGGTTTGGGGTCTACAAGAGAAGAATAAGAGTTTGTTGTAAAAACTAAAGACTTACTGCATGTTGTTGTTTTATTTAATTGTGTCACATTGTCTTTGGTCGTGATTCCGGCGCTTAAATAATAGAGCTTATTTGCTTCAAAATATCTTTTTGCAATATGAAAGTTAAGGGTATCGGTTGGAGTGTTTTCTTGTTTTTCTATTTGATCTCCCGAGCATGAAGATGATTTGAATAAAACGACTGTTTTTCCTTTAAGGGAAAGTGGAAGGTTTTTTTCTGATTTAAGGCTGATTGTAAAGCGGGCTTGTTTTTGAGTGTTAGTTGTTTCAGAGTCTTGGTAGCTGAGACTTAATGTTTCTTGAGTCGTTGTTTGCGCCTGTAGATTAAAAAAGGGTGTAAAAGCAAGCAGTATAAAACACAACAACATGTAATGATTGTAAGCTTTTTTGAGGGACTTGATTGTTAAGTTTTGGTTCACAAAAGATGAAAAAAACATTTTTGTGCTTAGAAAGGGGCTTGGCAGAATGTTGTCGGCGCCCTAATCTCGCCTCCATGATTATCGCAAAAAGAGGGACCCTCCCTACAACTCCTCACACAGAGTTTTATTATATTCCTGGTGTTCTTTCTCTCGAAGAAATTCATGGGTCTTTTGGTTTTAGTGGTCCATGGTCTCGAAAAATGCATGTCCGTAAATATCCTACCGAGGTGAAAGCGGCTCCTAAATCTTCTTCTTTTCACCTTATTCCTCAAGAAAGTGATGATAAAACTCTTCACCCGTATT
>JBAXJW010000235.1:0-2538 GCA_037137635.1 bacterium
CAATCCCCCCACAAAAACGCACGAAACATCCGAAGAAGTTAAAACACCTAAAGAGCAGGCTCCTGAAATTTCAGAAAAAGACTGTGGCTTCATATCAGAAGCCTATCGCAAAGCCCTTGCTAGCTATTACAGCAAAGAACTTCCTTCGACAGCGGAACAAAAACAAACCCCTCTCGATTCGAGACGCTACGAAGACTTACTCATCAAGCTCGGAATTTCAGATAAATCTCACTACACGCAAGCAGGATTAAAAGAAGATTTTGAAAACTTAAGGCACCCAGACAGCTGGAAGAACCTCAACAAAAACGAAGAAACTCGATCACAAAAGATAATGGCTCGTCACTTAGACAACTTTAGAGAATGCCTCGATAAATCAATCTCTACGATCAAAAAAGAATATTCTCAACTCAGCCACAACACACTAGACCCCGTAGCCAAACAACTATTCAAAGAGTTAAAAAGCTCAAAGCAAAGCAGCCCGAGCGATCAAGAACTCAAACGTAACAACGACATCATTTCCTATTTCAATGAAAAGCTAAATTTTTATACAGGGCTTTGCCAAAAAGCTCACATTCCCGCATTCGTTGCCGACGCAATACCTCTCGATGCCTACAAAGCTTTCATAGCTACCTGGCAACAAGATCATTTTGGGCGCCCAGCTATGGAAAAACTAAAATTAAAAACTGCTTCAACAAATGGAAATCCCTTTGACGAAGACTTTCTCCAATTAAATCTCATGCCTAAACAAAACTTCGGCAATGATTTCGAGATGAATCAAAAAGGCGAAACATTCTTTAGAGTTTCCTCTTGTGTCAGCGGAGAATGCACCCAATCTCTTGAAAAAACTTTAGCAAACATCAACAAAGACCCTCAAAAACGAGTTGCCTTCGAAAAATTCGTCTCAGCATACAAAGATCAAAGCGAAGAAGTTCAAGATGCTTTATCTAAAGAGGGAAGCACAACAACAGCATTCAATAATCTTAAAAATTTATCAAAAGAAAATGGACTAGCTTTTTCTTACGACACAAAAGCAGGAAGAATTACAAGCGACCCTCGACTTTTCTCTGAAGTTTTGACCGAAAAACTAACTGAATTCAAAAGTGAAAAAAACCCAGACAAAAAAAGAAGCCTCGCTCAACAACTCGCTCCATCGCTAGAAGC
Source organism: bacterium (assembly GCA_037137635.1). Lineage (GTDB taxonomy): Bacteria > Bdellovibrionota > UBA2428 > UBA2428 > UBA2428 > CANIGN01. The sequence goes on from JBAXJW010000235.1 coordinate 1,162, forward strand.
TTTACAAACTTTATACGGGGAAGAAACGACAGACAGATACCTCTCTAATTATGGTTTAGAAAATAAGGAAAAAGCAAAAGAAAGAAAATCTCAATTCGAAGCACTTTCAACAAGAAGCAACAAGAACGAAGAACAAATCATCGAAGAACTAAAACGCCAAAGAAAAGAAGTTTTCTCAGAAGTTAAAAACGAAGAATTTCAAAAAGCTCTTGAAAACCCAGTTCTTCTAGGAGAAAAATCCTCCAAGAAAAAAAGTGGATTCAGCCTCTTTGAAAGCTCCCCTGAAGAAATCGCCACTCGCTCAAAAGAAATTTCGCGCTCAATAGAAGCTATTTCATCGGCGATTACAAAATCAAAAGCCACAAAAGAAGGCTTATTTCACACAAACGAAATCAGCTCACTTCAAAATGAATTAATGAGAATTCACAACAAAAAACAAAATGGAGAACTTCTCTCTGATTATGAAATTAAAAAAGAACCCCAACTAGCCAGAGACATCAAACTACTCTTAGACAAAACCATTCCGCATCTCGAAAAAACAGACTCACAAGAAGCCAAACAAACAATGCAAGAATGGTTAGCATCTTACAAAAAAGATCCTCAAAAAATGATTGAAATAGCTAGAAATTGGCTCGTAGAAAAATGGGTGAGTAATTCCTCCAAAGTAAAAAGTTACAATCAAACAGAAGAAAAACTGGTCACTCTCTATAAACACTATTCCCAGCTAAAAGGCTTAGACGAGCAACAAAGCTCCGCACACGAACTCCTTCAAGACTCTAAGCCCAAAACACTCATCATGGGCGACCAGGCTCTTGTCCCCTTAGACTCCAACGAAAAATCAAAAGGCTTCAAAGTGATCCCTGCCTACGGCTCCAGCCCTCAATCTCTTGAATCCCAAGTTTCTCTCATATCAAAAGATTTAGACAAAGATCTCAAATCCCTCCAAATTGAAAAATTAAAATATAAAGGAATCAAAATCGACGAAAAATCCGATCGACCCATATAAGAACAAATCGCAGACCAAAGTGAAAGCCCCCTCAAAGGAATGGGAATAGGCTTTATGGATATTGGTTACGGGATCAAGGATATGGCTCTCCTCCAACCTATAAAAGCCAGTCCCACTTCTCAAAATTACCTTGATCACCAGTTCTCAACAAATGAAAGCATTCAAGAAAATATTCAAAAACTTCGCGAGTTAGGACTTCCTCGTCACACACTTCTTCAGAGTGAGTTAGGCGTACCTCAATCTATGGAATCGCTCGCAACCGATCAAAAAAGCAGTCAAGCCTACAGGCTTGCTCTCGATTCTTTTTACAGTGATCAACAAGGAAATTATAAATCCGCGATGGGTGCCATGGCTTCCGTTCCCCTTGGAGG
>JBAXJW010000236.1:0-2514 GCA_037137635.1 bacterium
GATTGGAAATGGATGAGTTCCAAAACGGGTGAAGGCTTAGAGGACTTTGCAAAGCTTGCGCGATCTTTTGTTCGAGATGTGTTGACCGAAAATGAATGAATTTAATTCATGAAAAAACAACAGCGCGCAGATTATGTCCTTCAAAAACTAAACGAATTATATCCGACAACACCTATCCCACTTGATCATAAAGATCCTTATACGCTTTTAGTTTCTGTTCTTCTCTCCGCCCAGTGTACGGACGTTCGCGTAAACAAAACAACGCCTCAGCTTTGGAAGCTGGCGGATAATCCACTGGATATGGCTCGCCAAGACGCAAAGATAGTGGAAGCGATAGTGCGTCCCTGCGGATTAGGTCCTCAAAAATCAAAAGCAATTGTGGGATTAAGTCGAATTCTGGCGGAAGATTATAAAGGTATTGTTCCTCAAACATTTGAAGAATTGGAAGCTTTGCCTGGTGTAGGTCACAAAACAGCAAGTGTGGTGATGGCACAAGCCTTTGGGTATCCTGCATTTCCTGTTGATACACATATTCATCGATTGGCCAAAAGGTGGAAATTATCAAGTGGGCGTTCGGTCGTGCAAACGGAGCGTGATTTAAAAAAATTATTTCCAGACAACACATGGAATAAGTTGCATCTTCAAATTATTTTTTATGGTCGCGAATTTTGTACAGCTCGAGGATGCCAAGGTAAAAATTGCATGATTTGTGCAAAGCTTAATGGATAGTTGTTGCCTTCTTTGATTAACGCTAAGCTTTTTGACTTAAGACATGTGGAACTTTCTAAAGCCTCTCATCTTTTCTTTTGATGCGGAAAAAGTTCATGATTTTTCTCTTAAGCGTATTGAAAGCCTGGGTGCTTTTCGTCCACAAGTTTTAGAGTGGATAAGTGGTCAGGCGAAAATTTCTGAACTTTCACAAGATATTTCTTTTTTGGGTAAAACTTTAAAAAGTCCTGTGGGTTTGGCTGCAGGCTTTGATAAAAATGCAAAAATCTTGCCTTATTTGATTCATATGGGTTTTGCGTCTGCAGAAATTGGAAGTGTTACTTTGCGGTCTCAAGACGGAAATTCCAAGCCGCGTCTTTTTCGAGGAGATCAAAGGCTTTTTAACTTTATGGGATTTAATAATGAGGGCGCAGAAGCAGTAGCTCGAAGGCTCTCTGGTTATCAAATTTCCAAAGATTTTTCTGTGGGAATTAATATTGGTTTGAATAAAGACACGCCTCATGAAAAAGCTGCAGAAGAATATGCGGAGAGCTTTGATATCTTAAAATCCTTTGGGGATTACTTTGTTGTGAATGTGAGTTCGCCGAATACTCCTGGGCTTCGCGCTCTTCAGCAATTAAATTCTATTGAAAAAATATTTTCTTCTATGAAGGAAGTTTCTTCCTCTCAGCGGATTTTTTTGAAATTGGCTCCTGAATTGGAAGAAGATGTTTTGAATGAGTTTTTTTCTCGAGCCTCTGAATTGGGGATTGATGGTTTTGTGTTGACCAATACTTTAGGCGGAAAGCGTGAGGGAAGTAATGGGGGCTGGAGTGGAGCGCCTCTTACTGAGCTTTCTTGTGCTCGTTTAGCTTTTGCTCGATCTCGAACCTCTTTGCCTCTTATCTCTGTAGGAGGAATTATGAATGCTGCTGAAGCAGTGAAAAGAAAGAAACTTGGAGCAAATTTGATACAGATTTATACGGGTTGGGTTTTTGGTGGACCGCTATTTCCTTTGGAACTTGCCCAAGCTTGGAGTGAAGCGTGAGTACGTACTTGGATATAAGTTTGAAAGAGTTTTCTAAAAACTTTGAAAACACGGAGCTTGCAAAAGTCTTTTACGATCTTGAAAAATATTCTCTTAAAAGAAATCCCTATTGGACTGAGGAAAATTACTTAAGTCATATTCTTTCAAGCGAGGATCGAATTTTTGTTTTTTTAGAAGATAAAAATGTCTTAGGTTTTGTTTTTTACCGTTTGATTGAATCTGAAATGGAGGTCACACATTGGAGTGTGCGTGAAAAGGGCTTTGGTAAGGGGAACCTCCTTTTTAAAGAATTCTTAAATCAATGTGGAAAAAAAGCTTCTAAAATTATTTTAGAGTGTGGCGAATGGAATAAGGCCGCTGATTCTATTTATAAAAAATTTGCTTTTACCAAAACAGGCTTTCGCCCAAGTTATTACAAAACGGGTGAGGGTGCGTGGGTGATGGAACGACAACTTAAAAGCTAAAATCTTGCAGGATGCTTTATGAAAAGGGCTTGGCAGAAAGCCTGAGTCGCCCTAATCTCGCCTCCATGATTATCGCAAAAAGAGGGACTCTTCCTACAACTCCTCACACAGAGTTTTATTATATTCCTGGTGTTCTTTCTCTTGAAGAAATTCATGGATCTTTTGGCTTTAGTGGACCATGGTCTCGAAAAATGCATGTGCGTAAGTATCCGACTGAGGTGAAAGCGGCTCCAAAAGTATCTTCTTTTCACCTTATTCCTCAAGAAAGTGATGATAAAACTCTTCACCCGTATT
>JBAXJW010000237.1:0-2513 GCA_037137635.1 bacterium
TAAAAACTTTTCTTGGAGATTTAAGAGAAAGGCAGGCTCAAGTGTTTCTCCTTGGATTTCAATTTGAGCTCGCAGGTTTGAAACCTCTTTCATGGCGGCAGTCACTTGCTCGTGTTGACGAAAAGAAATTGCGGCTCCATCAATCATGGTGCGAGCAATATTGACAGCAACAGTTAACTTGTCGTTGACCATTGCATCTTCGAGTTCTGTGATGAGGTTTTTTCCGATTTGAACTTCGCGAGGAATCGGATCTCCTCTCCAGTTTCGAGCCCAGCGATGAAGAGATATATAGCGACTCATTTCTTCGGAGGGAAGAACCTCGTTGGTAACGGTTCTAAGGGAGCTCAGTAAAATGCGGCAATTCTCATTTTGAGAAGGATGATTGCCAGCTAAGCTTTGCTGAATAAGTCCGAATGTTACTAAAAAGCTTAAGGTTAGAGTTTTGAGGGAAGCAAATATTTTCATATTAGAGTTCATATTTAAACCTTGTTTTAAAATCTTTTAAAAAGGACCGTTAAAGACTTGGTTTTTATAGCAGAAATGAGCATTTTTCTCGACAGATATGCTGTTACTCAATTATATGTTGAATCAATATTTATGGGTCTCCGTAAAAAAACTAAAAAAGCCACTCCCACAACTAAAACCATTGCTAAAACAGCTAATAAGGCAGCTAAAGCCACGAATAAGGTTAATGTTATTAAAGCTTTAGCTCCCAAGCCAACCTTTGAATTGAAGGTGGGTCTTGCTCAGATGCTCAAGGGCGGAGTGATTATGGACGTCGTGAATGCGGAACAAGCTAAGATTGCCGAGCAAGCGGGTGCTGTTGCCGTGATGGCTTTGGAGCGTGTCCCTTCTGATATTCGCAAGGAAGGAGGCGTTGCTCGTATGAGTCCTCCGGAGCTTGTTGAAAAAATTATGAGCTCAGTGAGTATTCCTGTGATGGCGAAATGTCGTATAGGGCATTTTGCAGAGGCTCAGATCCTTGAAGCATTGGGCGTGGATTTTATTGATGAAAGTGAAGTTCTTACTCCTGCCGATGATGAGTACCACATTTATAAACATTCTTTTAAAGTTCCCTTTGTCTGCGGTTGCAAAAACTTAGGCGAAGCTTTGAGACGTATTGGTGAAGGTGCGGCGTTGATTCGTACCAAGGGTGAGCCAGGAACAGGAAACGTTGTTGAAGCTGTTCGTCACCTTCGACAAATTGCTCAAGACATTAAGCGTGTTCGAATGCTTGATGAGAGTGAGTTGATGACGGAAGCAAAAAACCTGGGAGCTCCCTTTGAGCTTTTGATGAAAGTCAAAAAACTAGGAAAACTTCCTGTGCCTAATTTTGCAGCAGGCGGAGTTGCAACTCCTGCGGATGCAGCCTTGTGTATGCAGTTGGGTGCGGAAACTGTTTTCGTGGGATCAGGCATTTTCAAATCTGAATCTCCCGAGAAATTTGCAAAAGCGATTGTAAAAGCTGTTGCTGGTTTTGATCGTCCTGACGAAATTTTAGCAGCTTCAAGAAATTTAGATGCAGCGATGCGTGGCCTCGAAATCAAGAGTCTTCCACGAGAAGAATTGATGGCAGAGCGCGGCTGGTAAAAGCGAATTATGAGCGCATCCAAAATGAAAATCGGTGTGCTGGCTCTTCAGGGTTGCGTAGAACCTCATAGAAAACACATTGAAGCCTTAGGCGCTGAGCTTGTGGAAGTTCGGCGTGCAGAAGATTTTAAGAACATTTCTGGATTGATTCTTCCTGGTGGCGAGAGCACGACAATGCTCAAGTTAATTGATCACTTTCAAATTTGGGATGTGCTAAAAGAATACGCTGAAAAAATTCCATACTGGGGAATTTGTGCGGGGAGTATTTTGATGGCTCTTCGTGTGACGAATCCAAAGCAAAAATCGTTAGGTCTGATGCATTTAGATGTTGAGCGTAATTCTTATGGTCGACAAGTGGATAGTTTTGAGGAAAAGATCAATTCCTATCCTGTTTCGTTTATTCGCGCTCCTCTGCTTAAGAAATTAGGAAAAGCTTGCCAAGTGAAAGCTTCTACAAAGGGAAATCCTGTTTGGGTGACAGAGGGAAAGCATATGGTGACAACTTTTCATCCTGAGCTTTCGCTCAAAACTCCATCGCCCTTTCACAAGTATTTTGCTGATCAAATTTCTTAAAAATAAAATTTCAAATAAGCTTTCGAGAAAACGCCTTGCTGATTTTTTTGTTCAACGTGCATGGTGTTACCATCGTAGGATTTGCTTCCAAGCTGATTAAATCCATAGCCAAATAAGAAATGAAGAGAGGCATTTTCAGCCCAAGAAAATCCAAATCCACCCGCTATATGACCACGTAAGAAAGGGCCCTTCTCTGTAAGCGTTACTCCATTTTGAGAAGTTTCTCTGACTTCAATTGAGCCGAGAGCAGTTCCGATTGCAGCTTCTCCTTCGGGCGCCCAAGACTTACGAGGCATGCGGTAGCGAAAAATTCCCATTAAAGGATAGAGGTTGTATTGAGCGATGTTAAA
>JBAXJW010000238.1:0-2508 GCA_037137635.1 bacterium
AAGTAAGGACGCACAGACGTATCATTGCGCTCATTACCGGCTGCTGCGACCACTAAAACTCCTCTGTCACGAGCTTCCTTCAAAGCTTCGTATTCTTCTTTAGCGAAACTCGCTCCACCACCTGAATAATTGATAATATTTGCGCCATGCTTAACGGCATAGCGAATTGCTTTCACAGTATTTTCTAAATTTTTAATTCCACTTGAATCACTCGCAAAATAACGAACAGACATAATCTTCACGCCCGGACAAACACCCTTGAATCCATTAGCTTCGGTAGATTTTCCGCTGATGATTCCCGCAAGGTGAGTTCCGTGACCATGACCATCAACAATATTTCCAGTGTTCGTCGTAAAATCCCAACCGTTTAAATCATCTGCGAATCCATCACGATCATCATCAGATCCAGCAGCACCCTTTGCTTCACTTTCATTTACCCATGCTGATTCTTGTAAGTTTTTATGTTTAAAATCCACTCCCGTATCAATAATTGCGACAACAATTTTTGAAGAACTACAATCAAAAGCCTTTGAAGCTTTGACTGCTTTTTTCTTTACCAAATAATCCCATGCGTTTTTCAATCCCAAGCCAGGATTCGCAAGCATTCCCCACTCTGAATCCAATAAACTCGACACAGGGATCCCCATTTTAGATCCACTTAAACCCGATACGGCAGGATCAAGCCCTGACAATTTCAATCCAGAAGCGATAGGCTCTTCTGTTACGATTTCCATGTTTTGTGCGTTTAAAGAAGAAGATCCTACAATTGCTGCAAAACCCATTATGAAATAAATTCGACGTAACGTTCGCATAAGCCTCTTCATGCCTAGGTTGCAGAAGCCATGCCACAGAAGCCCAGAAGCACTCTTTCACAACATCCTGTAATTGCTCGAGAAATTTCTAAAAAGAGCCCTTAAAGCGAAATAAAACAAGGACTTAAGACAAAGTTTGGTGTCTTTAATGTAAAGACTTTAGACACTCAAAATAAGCTGCACTCCAAGCCCACTTTCCTGTAAAATAGAACCTTCAAAATGAATCCTTTTATTGTGTTATTCGTCTTACTTTTTTCCAGTTTTCAACTGGTCGCAAATACAAATGATGCGGATGTTTATTTAAACAATATCCAATCAACTCTTCCCCAAAAATATTTCGAAAGATTTCAACGTGCTGTAAGATCTACACCCTTGCAAGATGGTCCCAATTGTTTTCAATCCACAGCTTATATTAGCGGACTCACCAATCGCACATCGTACATGTCTGATCTTGAATTTTTTTTGTTACTCAAAAAGTTTAATTGCCAGAAAATCATGAGAAACGAAGCAATCAAAGCAGGCGATATCGGACTTTTATCCAGTGATTTTTCCTCAGAATTCAGGACCCAACACTTTGAGCATGCTTTTATTTGGGATAAGTTCCCAGATTATTTAGTTGAAAAAATCGGGAGCTACTCAAGCTTCAAACTTAAACAAACTCATATCAAAGAATCTGAAAACTGGACTCTCTTTAAAAAGGAATGCATTGCAGAACCTGACAAATGCCCACTCAAACTCACAAACTACCGCTGCCCTCAATACTTAGCTGAAAAACCTTGGAGCGGATCAGCTAAACTTGAAAGTCAAAGAAGACTTATTGAGGGATGGGTACATTCATCTGACAATCCAACCTCAGAAGACATTTCTAAAATCATTATTGAATTAAAAATTATTCTTGCAGATTTTGAAAAAGAAAAGAAAGAAAATTCATTAGAAAAAGAAGAAGCTATCTCGCTTCTAAGACAGGTTCAGATTTTTCAAGCTCCCAACTAAGCTGATTTAAAATGTACTCCACTGCCTGAGCCTTGCTTAAAGAATGACTAGGAATTAAGTGTCGAGAGTCGCCTAATCCAAGTTCACCTCGATTCATCACAAGGACTTGATTCGTACTTGCAAAAGGCCCCTCGCCTTCCACACCGCTTCTATTGACGACAATAGAGTCTGCTCCCTTGCGAAGAAGCTTCTTCTTTGCACGATCAATTGCTTCTTGCCATGTTCCGCTCTCAAGAGCAAAAGCGACAATTTTTTGAGAACTTTTTTTATTTTGAGCAGCCCACGCAACATAATCCTGGGTTGCTTTTACATTCAAAGATAAACTTTCTCGTTTCGTTCGCTCTAACTTTCCTTGAATCGCTTCAACCTCAAAATCCAAAACAGCCGCAGCAGACATAAAAAGATCACAAAATAAAAAAGACCCTTTGAGACTTTTTTCATAAGAAGAAACTCCTGCAAAGCGCATAAGCTGAATTCGAGAAGGATTATTTTTTGCAAGCGCTAACAGTTCGCTCTCAACACCCGCATCGCAAATTCCTGCTAACAAATGAAGATAAGCTCCTTTTTTCAAAAGAGATAGAGCAAGCTCAAACCCCATTCTCCCACTTGAGGAATTCTGCAAAAATCTCACATCATCTATCTGTGTTCTCATTGCTCCGAAACTCAACAAAACTTTTTTATTTAAAAAGAATGAGCTTTCATC
>JBAXJW010000239.1:0-2498 GCA_037137635.1 bacterium
GGTGTATACAAAGTCAGCCGTGAGTGCTCAGAATGAATGGCAAAATCTGAGCGGTAAAGATCGGTTACATTTTTGTGGGGCTTATTGGGGTTTTGGTTTTCACGAAGATGGTGTCAAGAGTGGTCTTCGTGTTGCGAATTCTTTTGGGGTGGAGCTTTGAAAAGTGCGCTCTACACTGGAACGTTGAGGCATCGTCGCTTTTTACCTCGTGAACATTTTTTTTCTTATAATGTCGCGTATTTTTATTTAGATTTATCAGAGATTGATCAACTTTTTAGTGTTCCGTTATTATTTTCTCAAAGTGCTGCTCTCTTAAGCTTTCGCAGATCGGATTATCTAGGTGATCCAAAGATTCCCTTAGAAGAAAGTGTAAGAACAAAAGTTTTTCAATCTTTGGGTTTTCGTCCTGAAGGACCTATTCGAATTTTAACTCAACTTCGATATCTAGGTTTTTGTTTTAATCCTGTTAGCTTTTATTACTGTTATTCCAAAGATGAGACTTTAGAGGCTATTGTGGCTGAAATCACAAATACTCCTTGGAATGAACGACATGCCTATGTTTTGAAGTGTGAAGGCAGTAACGAAGTTCAAAATAGAATACAGAATTTTGTATTTCAAAAAGATTTTCACGTTTCTCCTTTTTTGCCCATGCAGCAAAAATATAACTGGTCTTTTAGTTGTCCTTCTTTGGAAACTAAAGGTTATGATAATGGGCAGATCTTAAGCGTTCATATGGAAAATTTTGGCCTTGAAGGTTCCCAAAAAATCTTTGATGCGACTATGCTTTTAAAGAGTCGGAAATTAAGTTTCTGGAATGTATTTATGACTGTTGCTAAGTTTCCTCTTCTGACATTTAAAACTTTTGTATCTATTTATATTCAGGCTTTACTTTTAAAGTTAAAAGGGATTCCCTTTTATTCGCACCCAAAAAACAAAGGAGTTCAAGTATGAGCATAACTCGTGAGGTGACTCGCCCGCGTCTTTCTGTTCGAAATTTATTGCAAGAAGGTTTTGCGGATAAAGTATGTCGTGATCTTTTGCTAAAAAAACTCTCCGGCATAAAAAATTCCTTTGTTGAGATCATTGATCCTGATGAGGGTTCTTTTGCTTTAGGCGACCGGAATGCTCCTGCTTGTTATCAGGTTCAGATCAAAATTAATAAACTACGAGCCTACAGTCGCATGGCTTTAGGGGGCTCTATCGGTGCGGGTGAGAGCTATATGGATGCCGATTGGGATTGTGACAATCTTGTATCTCTTGTGCGAATTTTTGTATTAAATAGAGATATATTAAATGCCTTGGATGGTGGAGCAGGAGCCTTGCTTTCTCCTTTTGCGAAGATAAGTCATCGTTTTAAAAAGAATTCCATTTCTGGTTCTAAAGATAATATTAGGGCTCACTATGATTTAGGAAATGATTTTTTCGCTTTGTTTCTTGATCCGACAATGATGTATAGCAGTGCGATTTTTTTGAATCCCAATTCTACATTGTTCGAAGCTTCAACAGAAAAGAACGATCGTATTTGTAGGAAGCTTAACTTAAAAGCAAGTGATCACGTGCTGGAAATTGGGACGGGATGGGGCGGATTTGCTCTGCATGCAGCTCAAAATTACGGATGTCGAATTACGACGACAACGATTTCTCAAAAACAATATGACCTTGCAGAAAAAAGAATTCGTGAAGCAGGGCTTCAGGATCGTGTCACTTTACTCTTAAAAGACTATCGCTTGCTTGAGGGTACTTTTGACAAGGTTGTTTCTATTGAAATGATTGAGGCTGTTGGACTTGATCATTTAGAGACTTATTTTGAAGTTTGTAGCCAAAGGTTAAAGCCTCACGGGCAGATGTTGCTGCAGGCTATTACAATTCGAGATCAGTATTACGACCAGGCTCGAAAAAGTGTTGATTTTATCCAAAGACATATTTTTCCAGGATCTGGTATTCCCTCTGTTTGTGCGATGTCTGAAGCCATCAAGAAAAAGACTGATTTTAAGATGGACCATTTAGAAGACATTGGGCTTCATTATGCGAAAACCCTACGGTCATGGGGTGAGGCTTTGAAAGACAAAAAAGTAGAAGTTCTTGCGTTGGGTTACACGGAGGAACTTTATCGAATGTGGCAGTTTTATTTTGCTTATTGTGAAGGTGGGTTCAGAGAAAAGAGCATTGGTTGTGCACAGATTTCTTTAACAAAACCTTTATTCAAGGAGGAGATTTAGAAAATGTACAATTTAGTAATTGGGGCTATGGAGCGGGGACTTGTTCCTGATTTTGCGATTCGTATGGGCATTCGCAAGTTGTGTCGAGATCGCTTAAAGAGCATTTCGCAAAAAGATGAGATGCTTTTAAACGAGAAGGTTCTGGAATACGTCGAGGAATTAAAGAAATCTCCTCTTGCTCCTGAAGCTCATAAGGCGAATGAACAGCATTATGAACTCCCCTCTGAGTTTTTTCATTTAGTGTTAGGTAAAAATAAAAAATACAGTTCAGCTTATTAC
>JBAXJW010000240.1:0-2498 GCA_037137635.1 bacterium
AATTATAGGGTTTATCATGTGGATTCACCTGATAAGCGAGGAATAGATCAAGCGGTGCTTACTCGCTTGCCCGTGATTGAAACAAAATATCATCGTTTGGAATTCAAAAGAATTTTTAAAAAAACAAAAGAACTTCGGGGAATCTTAGAAGTGGTACTTCAATTATCTCAGTTAAAGCTTCATGTTTTGGCTGTGCATTTGCCCTCGCAGCAGAGTTCTTTTGAGGAACGAGAGCTGCTCCTCAACAAGCTCAATGCACTCGCTCTTGAGATTCCCGCTAATGAGGCAGTCGTTGTAGGGGGTGACTTTAATATCTCTGCAGAAGAGTGGGAAAAAAAGAAGGTTTTCAAGGATTATTTGCAAGACACGTGGTCGCTGGCTCATAGGGAAGGGTGTACTTCGTGCAAGGGAACTTTTTACTACGGGCGAAAAAAGGAATGGTCTTTTTTTGATATGCTTTTGCTTAGATTAGACCGTCAAAAAAAGCCTCGATGGAGCTGGGATGCCAACTCTGTTCGAGTGTTGGAAAGTGGGAAAAAACCGCAAGGTTTTGATGAAAAAAGCCTCAAGGGGGCAAGTGATCACTGGCCTCTTTATGGGGAACTTGTTTATTGATTTAAGGGTTTGGGTTTTTTAGCTGTTTTTTCGAATAAGCCTTTGAAAAACCACGAGTCTTTGCTACATTCTTCTACATCCTTGCCCGGGTGGTGAAATTGGTAGACACACCATCTTGAGGGGGTGGCGCGTAAGCGTGCTGGTTCGAATCCAGTCCCGGGCACCAATCTGACAAAATTTTGTTTGAAATTTTAATTTCAAGAGAAGCGTGTTCATATTTAACACCCTCTTAACAAAATATAGAAATATTTATCCGAATAAAAAGACATGAAGTGCAGCAGGCATTTTTTATTTTTATTTATTATTTTCTTTTTTGCCTCGTGTGGTCGCAAAGCTTTGATCACATCAACTGACGATGGAGCAGTTGCAGCTCTGACGACAGGTACTGTTTCTTTGAAAGTTTCATTAGCTTGGGAAGGGACTCCAGATAAATATGAACTTCTTAAAACATGTACAGCTAGTGGAAAATCAATGAGTTATTATGTTCCAGATCCCTCGGCTCCTCCTATTGAGCCAACTCCTTGTTCTATACAGATTCCAGAGGGAAGACTATTTTTCAGTCGTTTAAAAATTGAGGTAGAAAAACCTGTTTTGAGCGAAGGATGTGCTGTCGTTAAATTTTATCCTTACTACTATAGAAAATCTATCTCTTCTGCGATTCTAGCGCCGGTTGAGCCTACAAAGCCTGCTGATCCAGGACAGCAGCCACCACCATCCGATGTGACCGCACTTGCAGCTTGGCAATTAAAAAAAGATGCTATGGATAAATACAACAAAGATTTAGCTCAGTTTAATATTGATTCCGCAAACTTTAAATTATTGCCTGCAATTGCAAAAGTTGATTGCAGTGGTTCTAATGGCGTTCCGAGTAAAGAATGTTACGGAGGAGTTGCAAAAGAAATATCAGCATTTCCTTTGGCTATAGGACTTGTGAGCACGGTTGGTAGTATCAAGTTTGAAACTGCTAATTCAATACGCAAATCGGGGGACGGAAATAAATACTCTGCGAATAATAAACCCGATCCACAAATTGGAAGCAGTTCTTGTACAGGTTATAGTCCTGGTCCCTATTGTTATAAATACGTTGCAAATTCGACGCAAAATTACCTTGCACAATGTGAGGATATTTACGGAAATACTTTGGCGGCTATTGAGCTTACCCTTACTGATTTTGATGGCGACACTCCTCCTGTGGATGATTACTGTTCTTGGAGCTCTGTAAGTTCACCATGTGACAAGGACAACGCTCCTTTTTAGTTTTTTTAAGTCAGACTTCTTAAGGTTGACTTTTTATTCTTTGACCTGTTTTCTAGTCTTATAGTGAATTTTAAATCCAAAAGAGGTGGGGTTTTTTTATGCCTATTTCTTTGTATGTTTTTCTCTACTTCTTACGCGATTGCTTCAGAGTATATACAGGTTCGTGGTGCGGAAGGATTTTGGAGAGTCGCTCAAGATCAAAATAAAGTTTGGTGGTTTTTAAGTCCTGATCATAAAAAAGAATTTTTAAATATTATTCAAAATGTAAATCCAGAAGAGAAAGGTCAAAATCCATCAGCGCCTCACTATCTTTCTAAAGCGTATGTTGAAAGTGGGATGAGTAAAAAGATCTGGGCTCAAAAAACAAGTCAACAAATAAAAGAATTTGGTTTTAAAGCTATAGGGGCATGGAGTGATCCAGCTCTTTTGAGTGCAGATGTTCCGATCACTGTAGATCTAAATGTCATGAAATGGGTCGACTATGACTCGATTAAAATATTTGATCCAAGGTGGAGTGTTCAGACTCGCGAAGCCATTCGCAAACAAGTGGTTCCTTTGAAGAACAACAAAAATATCATTGGATATTATTTAGATAACGAACTTCCTTGGTGGACCTGGGGACTGGG
>JBAXJW010000241.1:0-2488 GCA_037137635.1 bacterium
TGTTGTGACTCCAGTTGTTGATCCAGTTGTAACTCCTGTTGTTGGTGAAAAGATTCTCTTAACTCAATATCCAAATACTGTTCCTACAACAAAAGTTTGTCGGAATGTTTTAAATAATCGAAGTGTTGATGTTTTAAAGTCATTTTTTAATTTTGATATCATTAATTTAGTTGGACCAGTCACTGTTTGTATTGAGCAAAACAGTTTGGCTTCTCGTTGTCCTGCAGGTGAAGCAAAATGTTCAGGTGGTATCGACCGTAACGTCCGCTTCAGAATGGAATACGAAGATAACGGACGTTTTTGGTATTATGATTCGGCTGCTCCTAATAACTATACAAAAGTTTTGAGTTACTCAGGTGGTGGAAGCTCAAATAACGTTGAAATCATTCTTCAAGATGGAGCAGGCTTTTTGATGGTGAGTGGAAGTAAAGCAACTTCAACAAGCGCTTATGACTTAGAATTTCGCTTCGTTGACAGACAAAATTACTCAGACGCTTACAACTATGACAAAAACAATGGTTATTCAGCAACTTCTCCTTACAGAAGAGCTGCAACATATGATGATATGCTCGCATGTGCAAAGTCTTCTGCAGGAAATGCTCTCTTCACAGATGGTTCGGTATGTGCAAGTCGTTTCGTTTTTCACTACACATTCTTTACAGACATGAATGCAAAGTTAATTGATCCAGTGACAAAGCAATCTTTGGTCACAGATACAGCATTATGGCTTCGAAACCAAGCTGCCTTCGCAAGACAGTTGTTGATCAACCGTTCTTTCTCAGCTGTAGGCGGAGTATTCGGAAGGGCATCAGTATATGAACTCTAAGACATTATATAATTCAATGGTTCTTGTAACAGCTTTAGTCACAAGTGCTTGTTCGGTTAAGTCTCAAAACACTTCAGCAGGTGAAACTTCTACAACAAACATTACACCTGTTACTCCTGTGAATCCTACAACTCGTCGTTGTCGGATTCCTGTTCAATATGCAGATGAAACCGCTCACATTGCAGCTCTCGAAGCTTTAGCTCAAGCTAAAGTTCGTAAAAAAGAAACTCCCACCACAATGTGTGTGGCGGCTAACATTTCTCCCTTAAAAAGCTTTGATGCAAGTTTAAGGATTGAATACGAAGATAATATCGGATTTCGATGGGTGACCTTGCGCTCAAAAGACTTAGTTTATAGCAGCCAAGAAAATAATAACTTTCGACTCATTTACTTGGATCAGTATGGTTATGTAGAGCTTAAAGCGACAGAGAACCTCTCTGGAACCCTTGCGGGAACCGTTCGCATTGCAAACATTTCTCCGAGTAATTCTTACTTAAGCGATATTCAAGCTTTCTTGGATCTTATTAAAACAACGTGTAGTTCAACTCCTGCAAAATGTTTAAATCCGGTCTTTAATATGAATCCCATTGAAGCGCCTCCAACAGAAGCACAGATCATTCAGCGGGCGGAGGAAGCGTTTGCGGGTCAGCATGGAGCTCAGCCTTATACATTGGGAACCGTACAGTTTAACTCTTCAGCTATAGAAAAGACCTTGTTCTAAACTTCTTGTCCTCAAGAGAGGGAAGTATTATTGATAGCTCTATAAATGATGAAGCTTGTTCTTTCGATGCTTTCTTCAAGAGCTCTCATGGCTTTGTTTTCTGAGGACGATCGTCTTTATGAATATGCCATTTGGGAACAACAAGAAGGTAAAGAGCTTGCGGATGAATTGCCTTTGCAGCTTTCTTCCTTACTTTTAAAAGCTAAATCTGATTTAAAAATTTTGTCGAAGGTATATGTTTTTCAAGGACCGGGTTCTTTTACGGGTCTTCGAGTTTCGGCTTCTTTTGCAAAAGGTTTAAGTGCCGCACTTGGAATTCCCATGGTGGGAATTCCATCGTTTCGACTTTATGGCGAGGCTTTTGCGATTTCTCTAAGGGCCGCCAAAGCAAAATCATTAAGCTTAGAGGAATGTATAGAGCGCTCTTATAAGTTTTTAGAAATTAAAAATGACCGCGAATCAGAAGTTGTTTTATCTCCAAATACAAAAATCATAAGAGGATTAAGTGATTGTCCGCTTTGGCCTGAAATAACAGAAATAGAACGAGCCATGAGCCATTCAAAAGATTTACATTCTTTTGAGATGAATTATGGCTACGATCCAAGTTTCGTACAAAATATTCCTAGCTAAATTCAATTTAAACAGGGATGTTTGTTTTTCTGCCAAATCCCAAAAGAACCGCAAAAACAACAAACATAAGTGTTGAGAGAAGAAGATATCCTTGTACTTGTTTAAGGCTATTCTGTGTCAGGTCAAGTTTGGCAGATTTTACTTCTTTAGGGCGAATTCCAATGAGATCTGAATCTTTCATAAGATAGCTAAATGAATTCATCAGAAAATCCATATTTCCAAATTGTCCAATTAAACCATTGGAAGCGAGCATTTGATTTCCGATAAGAAGAATTTCAGTTTCTTTGCTTTCTTGTTTATCTGGAGAACTT
>JBAXJW010000242.1:0-2483 GCA_037137635.1 bacterium
AGGCGAGAGCCTCGGCGAGGGCCTTGGCGTTCTCCACGACCTTCATCGCATACTTTTTTTGCATTACGAGAAGCCACGTCGCGAGGAACAAGATTTCCAAAACTTGGATAAACTCTTTCTAAGAAATAATCACGATCATCTTCTGAGATATCAGTTGCTTTACGTGTTTCATTTTTTTGTTTGGGAACCCACACGCGACCATCGTTACGCAAACTTTCGCTCATTAAAGTCAACTTGGATTGGTGATCACCTGCCACTGGAATACACGTGGGGTGAATTTGTGTGAAGCAAGGATTTGCAAAATACGCTCCTCGCTTGTGTGCACGCCATGCAGCTGTCACGTTCGAAGCTTTTGCATTTGTAGAGAGATAGAAAACGTTTCCGTATCCACCCGTACAAAGCAAGACAGCATCGCCCATGTAAGTTTCTAATTCGCCTGTGATCATGTTTCGGCACACAACTCCACGAGCTTTGCCGTCTACAACAATCACATCGAGCATATCGCGACGATTAAAAAGTCGCGCTTGGCCCAATCCCACTTGGCGCATGAGTGCAGAATAAGCACCCAGCAATAACTGCTGGCCTGTTTGTCCTGCAGCATAGAAGGTACGCGACAACTGTGCGCCTCCGAATGATCGATTTGAAAGCAAACCACCATACTCACGAGCAAAAGGCACACCTTGAGCCACACACTGGTCAATGATGTTGGAGCTGACTTCCGCTAAACGATGCACATTGGATTCACGAGCACGGTAGTCGCCACCCTTGATGGTGTCGTAAAAAAGACGATGAACACTATCACCATCGTTTGCATAGTTTTTTGCAGCGTTAATTCCCCCTTGAGCCGCAATCGAATGCGCGCGTCTTGGAGTATCGTGAAAAGAAATCACATCCACCGGATATCCGAGTTCTGCAAGAGAAGCGGCGGCAGAAGCTCCTGCTAAACCTGTTCCTACGCAGATAATTCTGTGCTTTCTTCTGTTTGAAGGGTTCACAAGTTTCATGTCAAACTTGTGTTTGCTCCAACGATCTTCAATGGGGCCAGAGGGGCATTGTGAATTTAATTTTGAATCGCTTGCCATAGTTGTGTGACCTCAATGTTTTAAAAAGACATACAAGGGTTGAGAGATAAATCCGAATGATACAACCAATGCGTAAAGCACGGCTCCAGTTTTAATGAAGGGAGTATATCGAGGATGCCAAAATCCTACAGATTGAAAAGCCGCTGCAAATCCATGTTTCAAGTGACTTGCTAAAAGCAACAAAGAAACAACATACCAAGCTACATAGCCAGGGTTTTGAAAAACCTCATACAAGAGTTTTGCAAGATCGCGAACTTCTCTGCCATCAATTGTAGTTGTGTAATACGCACCGTATTTGAAAGTAATCAGATGTGAAACCAAAAAAGCTGCAAGTAAACTTCCACTGTAAGCCATGGTTCTGCTTGCAAGAGACACACGCTTGTCACCTTTCGTCGCTCCAGCTGCATAAGAAATAGGGCGAGCTTTTTTATTATCAATAATAAGACTGATCGCAGTCAGAACGTGCACGATGAAAATCGCGAGTAACCCGTAGCTGATCAATGGATAAAGTGGGTTTGATGTGATTCCATGGCCGTATAGATTGTAAGCATCTGGCCCTTTAAAAATAATGAGCATGTTGCCAGCCATATGAGTAAAGACAAAGCCTGAGAGCAAAAGGCCCGTCACTCCCATCACTAACTTCTTGCCGACGCTGGATCTTAGAAAAGCCCAACACTTCCATTCACAACAACTTTTACAATTAGATGAGGAACTCATGTTTGATCTAACTTATCGAAAAGAGTGCTTTTTTCCAAGAAGGCTTTTGGATTCTTTAAAAGCAATGCGCCTAAATCCAATAAGAACTAACGAAGCTCAACGCCTTGCTCTATAAAGCTTTGTTTGAGGTAATCTATAAAATCAGCTTCATTACGCATAAGTACGCGAATATCGATTTCGGGATCAAGAATGATCGCTTTTTTAAATACTTTTTGAGCCAAGACCGTATACACAACGCGGCCAATCGCCGCGGAACCTCTCATATAAGGCATGCTTCCAAAAAACGCATAGGCAGATAGAGCGAATTCCCTAAAGGCTATTTCTTGGTTTGGAGCTTTCAGCGCTTTTGCAGCTCTTATCTTGGCCAAAACAAAAGCCTTGAATGAAGTTCCCTCACCATAACTCGAAGAATAAAAACGGACTGTTTCCGCTTTCAGAAGTTGGTTATAAGTCGGTCGAATATCTATCACAAATTCTTTAATCGGCAAAGAGCTTCCATCAATATAAGTTGCAAAGTGCACTTCTCGATAGCTTTTAATGTCTTCGTAAGTAGGAAGATAATCCGCGTACAAGCGTGCAACTTCTTCGGTGTATTTTCGTCTCGAAGCCGCTTCAACGCTTTTCTCGGGGAAAATTTCTTTTGGTGTGAGTGTCATATTTCCAAAATAAGCATCGTGATTGCGG
>JBAXJW010000243.1:0-2477 GCA_037137635.1 bacterium
CTTAAGCAAGAAAAGAATCTGCAAGATTTTTTAAAGAGTGCCCTTCAACACCCACGATACAAACAACTCACGCACTTAGTTTCAAGCTATCAAATCAATTCTCAAGATGATCAGTCCGCGAACCTTCACAACACACTCATGAACTATCGCATTCAGCGCCTGATGGCCGACCAGCTCGCTCGAACGCTCATCAAGCGCCCCAACTACGAAGCCATTAAGTTTGATCTTTTGGGTGCAGCTCTGGGCTGCAAAGACGTTCAAGCCCCTGTCGACTTTCGATCCCTCACGAGCGAGATTCACATGGTGAGCTTAGAGATCAAAGATCGCTTTGCCCAAAATCCTCTCGGAGCACGCTTTTTTAATACCGAGATCCTTGCGGCCTATTTAGCGCTCTACGATCCAAGCCTTCAGCCACTTTTGCCCGTGTTGTGGATAAGCCCCGGACAAGCCCCCCAAGCCTTCTTTAAAGTGGCAAAGCTGCAGCTTTCAAGTCTCCAAATGAGCGATCAAATCGGGGCCCTTCCCCCTATCCCCGTACTCAAATCTCTCTTCCAAAAAGGTCGCTTCGTTCAAGATCATTCCCTCCTCTGTAACTCTCTAAAAGCTGCGAATTAGCCTCTTTTCGTCTTGACCAAGACCGCATTCTGGTTGATGTTATGAGGACATTTTAGGAACTATAAGGAAGAGCTATGTCCACTGAAAAAGTAGAAAAAACTGAGAAAAAAACAAAGAAATTAGCAGCCCCCAAAGTCAAAACAACTAATAACTGGAAGGCTCCTTTTGAGTTTCCTTATGCTGTTCTTCGCACGGGCTCTAAACAATATTGCGTTTCAAAAGGCGATCAAATTTTGGTTGAAAAACTAAACCTTGAGCCTGGAAGTTCTTGGACTGCAGAAGAAGTTCTCTTCGTTGCTCAAAGTCCTGGAAAAATCCAAGTTGGTAAACCAACACTCGCAGGAGCGAAAGTTAAATGCGAAGTTCTTCAACAAACACTCGACGGAAAGATTTTAATCCGTCATAGCCGTCGTCGCCAAAGCTCACAAAAAACTTTGGGACATCGTCAACCTCTGACACGTTTGCTCGTGACTGAGATTGTTGCTTAGGCAGAATAGGAGACAACTGTGGCATCAAAAAAAGCTGGTGGTAGTACCAAAAACGGACGTGATTCCAATCCAAAATACTTAGGCGTAAAAGCTTTTGGTGGAGAATTTGTAACATCAGGAAGCATTATTGTGAGACAACGTGGAACAAAGTTTCATGCGGGACGTAACGTAGGCCTTGGCCGCGATCACACTCTCTTTGCATTGTCTGACGGTGTTGTGTCTTTCAGAAACCACAAATCCTCTCCTACACAAGTAGAGATTCTTCCAGTAGCTGTTGAAGCTTAAGAAGACCGAAATTTAAAAACCTTTATAAAAAAGCACTCAATTTTATTGGGTGCTTTTTTTATTTTGAAGAGACGAAAATATGAATTTTATAGACGAAGCAAGTATCGATATTCGCTCCGGTGACGGAGGTGCGGGCTCCGTGCATTTCATGCGCCAAATCTATCGACCTCGAATGGGACCTGATGGTGGGGACGGAGGCAGAGGCGGTCACCTTTATTTTGTGGCGACTCGTAACATGAGCAGTCTCTTGGATTTTCGTTTCCAAAAAAAATACTACGCTCCAAATGGTGAACCTGGACGAGGCACCGACAAAAACGGACGCAAAGGCAAAGACCTCGAAATCAAAGTCCCCGTGGGAACCATGGTCAAAGACGCTGAAACGGGCAAGGTTTTGCTCGATTTGGTAGAAGCCGACAAACCCGTACTTTTTTTAAAAGGTGGTCGCGGTGGATTGGGCAACATGAACTTTGCCACTTCACGCAGACAAACTCCTAACTTTGCTCAACCTGGTGAAAAAGGTTCAGGATTAAAAATCAAACTCGAACTCAAACTCTTGGCCGATGTGGGCCTTGTAGGCTTTCCAAATGCTGGTAAATCCACGCTCATTTCAAAGATGAGTGCTGCGAAACCTAAAATTGCAAACTATCCCTTCACCACGCTTGTTCCTAATTTGGGCGTAGTGCGTGGAAAAAGTCGCGATTGGGTATTGGCAGACATTCCTGGAATTATTGAAGGCGCGAGCGAAGGAAAGGGATTGGGGCACCAATTCTTAAGACACTGCGAACGCACACACATGTTGATCGTGTTGATCGACAGTGATCCTTTGACTGATCGAAAACTTAGCGACGAATACAAAGTTCTTATGAAAGAACTCAAAGCTTATTCAAAAGAACTCGCAAAAAAACCTAAGCTCGTTGTGTTGAGCAAAGGTGATATTTGGAATGAAGAATCCATCACTCAACGTGAAGGATATGCTGCCCTTAAGAAACTTCTCAAAAAAACTCCGCTTCTAATTTCTGCGCCGAGTGGAGAAGGACTGGATGAACTCACTTTGAAAGTTGAAAGTGAATTGAAAAAAATTGGCAACAT
>JBAXJW010000244.1:0-2475 GCA_037137635.1 bacterium
GTTGGTCCCCATTTTCCATTTGAATAATGAGCGGTTGCTTTCAGTGGAGCAAAATAAACACCAAATCCTAGCTCTTCGACAGGGAGCAACTCGTTCAGAATTTTCATGAGTATAAAATAAACCACTCTTTAGCGCGTGTCTAATAGTGCAGCGCACAAAAAACTAAAGAGCAGGATGAAATTCTTTAATCTCTTTTGAAAAATTTAAGAATTAAAAAAGCTAAAGAGACAAGGGCAAAGGATTCTCCAATTCGAAGGAGATTGCTGTCGACAAATTGAGTCGTAGTTAAAAGGTTTCCACAGAAAATAACGGAACCTATAAAAATAATGGAAAGAATAAAAGTTCCTTGTTTTGATCTTTCAAGGTTTTCAAACTTATCCCATTCTGAATTTTTAAGTTTCACTTCGAGTTGCCCAGATTCAATTTGCCGCATGATTTCAAGTCCGAGGCGGGGAGCTTTTTGCGCAAAACGCTGGACGTCTCGAGAGCTTCGAACAAAAGAACGCATCAAGCTTTGGGGTTGAAGCTTATTTCGCAAAACATTTTTTGCAAACTTGAGAGCACTTGCTAAGAGGTCAAAATCCGGGTCGAGTGTGCGCCCGATTCCTTCGAGAGTCATGTTACTTTTGAAAACTGCAATTAAATCTTGTGGAAGTTGAATGTGGTACTTAAAGGCGAGACTTGAAACTTCGAGCATCAATTTTGCGGCAGGAATGTTTTTGAGGCTTGTCCCAAAATAAGGAGCCATGATGTAAGTTGCTTCACGAGTGAGAGCTTCGCGTGCTTCGCTACTGTGGTTATTTCCAGTGTGCGGACTAATTTCAAGATACTCGTCAATGAGGGCTTCGTAATCTTCAGAAACAAGAGCTAAGAAAAGATTGATCAAAGAGTTTCGACTACGTGGAGAAAGCCAGCCTACCGATCCAAAATCTAGGAGTGCTAAGCGTCCATCGTGCATCACAAGCATGTTTCCACCATGAGGATCGGCATGAAAAAGGCCATACACCATCAGTGATTGCATGTGATGATCGAGGCCTTTTTTGAGAACAACTTTGGGATCAATGTTGTAGCGTGCGTACTGATCAACCTCGGTAATTCGAAAACCTTGAATGCGTTCAAGCGTGATTATTTTTTTGGATGAGTACTCATCGAAAACTCTGGGAATCACAAGAAAGTCAGAAGATGAAAAGTTTTCCCTGTAGCGTTTTATGTTTTGGCTTTCACGTTGAAAATCTATTTCTTGGAGAATCAGTCTTCTGAATTCTTTGACGATATTGACTATGTGAAAAGGGCGAAGTTCTTGAAAAGTTGATTCTGCAAGTTCGGCAATCAAGATTAAGATTTCAAAATCTTTATTGAGGATTCGTTCGACGTCAGGCTTTTGAATTTTAACGATGACATCTTCTCCAGATAAAGTGCGTGCAGTGTGAACCTGGGCGATGCTTGCAGAAGCAAGCGGGAGAGGATCGAAACTTGTGAAAACATCTTCTAGCTTTCTTCGAAAGTTTTCTTCTACGAGATTTTTAATGATTGTGTAGGGAATGGCTTCCACGCGATCTTGAAGTTTTTCAAGCTCTATAAGAAATTCAGGAGGAATCAGGTCGGGACGACCCGCTGCGAGTTGCCCAATCTTTATAAAAGTTGGTCCAAGACTTTCGAGAAGCATCCGTAATCGTTCGGGTGCTGAAAGAATATTTATTTGTCCGTCTTCGAGAATTTTTTTTGATCGTGTAATCCCGAGTCGATTAAAGAGTTCTCCAAAACCGTAACGTGAAACGGCCGCTGAAATTTCACGCATGCGTCCCACGTTTGAAAGCCCGCGGCGAATTTGCAGGGCTCTAGCGATGACGGTCATACATCTAAATTAACACTTTTTTTATTCTTTTTGTCTGAACTTTCCTCTTCCGGCCATCCAAAATTTATTCGACCTTGAATGCAATCCACTTTGTCGAGTCTTAAAATAAGCTCTGACCCAAAAGTGAGTTGTGCGTGTTGCGGTCCACGGTATGCAAGGCTGCCATCAAAAAAGAAAGAGCGACGAGCGAGAAACTCAGCATCTAAAAGCCCATCCACAAAGTGATCTTGAATTTGGCAGAAGAGTCCCTTTTCAGAGAGTCCCGAAACAAAACATTTAAAGACTTCGCCAAGATGTTTTTCCACGTAACGACATTTTTTAATGTCGATGACTTTTCTTTCCATATCGACGGCTTGGCGTTCGCAGTCGGAAGTATGTCGAGCAACGGCTTCGAGATCGTCTTCGTGAGGAAGCGCTTTTTTCTCTAAGTGCGCTCTTACAAGTCTATGGACAACAAGGTCGGGGTATCGACGAATAGGAGATGTGAAATGAGTGTAGTCTTTTTCGTTGAGTGCAAAATGACCAAGAGGATCTTTTGAGTATCGAGCTTGAGCTAAACTTCTCAACACTTGAGAGTTGAGAGCACGTTTCTTGGAGTCTTCGAGTTCTGTGTCTTTTTT
>JBAXJW010000245.1:0-2463 GCA_037137635.1 bacterium
TATCTTTTGGAGCTTGAGAATTTAAAACGCTATCAAGAAATTTTCTCTTCACACTCTGATTACGTTGTTCCTCAAGCTGTCGACGAGCTTTGCACGGAGAGAGTCGTCGCGATGAATTATGAAGAGGGCGTAACGCTTCGAGAGTGGATTCGAAAAACAAGCGACCCCAAAGAAAAAGAAGCGATGGGGTCAAAGGTTTTGGATCTTTATCTGATTGAGTATTTTCAAAATGCCTTTGTTCAAAGTGATCCCAATCCCGCAAACTTTTTGGTGAATTCAAAAAATCAATTGGTGCTATTAGATCTGGGAGCGGTGAGAAGTTTTGAACGTTCTTTTGTAACGGATTATGTCGAGCTTATGAATTGTGTTCACTCTATGGATAGGCCCGCATCGATCTTTCAATCAGAAAAGATGGGTTTTTTAGATTCTCGTGAAAGGCTTGAAACAAAAAATCTTTTTTACGAAATGCTTCGCTCAAGTCTTTGTGCTTTCGATGAAAACAGGCAGCCTTTTGATTTTAATGATCGCGAGTATTTCAAGCATAGTCAAAACGTGTCTCAGGATTTCAGTCGTTTAAGCGAATTCACGCCTCCTCCCTCAAAGTTGATTTTTTTACACCGTAAATTAGTGGGGATTTTTGGTCTTTTGAAGGATCTTGGGCTTAAAGTTGACCTCAGAGGCTATTGGAAGAGGGTTAACCAAAGCGTAAAAAAGAGCTAGTCTAGAGTTGAATGAAATTCATTAAAAACACGCTCATCTTTGGTTTATTCCTTGCGGCTCCTGCGGGGATTACTCTGTGGATTATTTTAGGAGTTATTAGTTTTTTTGATCAAACATTTGCTCCAATGGTGCCCTTTCACTTTCCAGGCATGGGCTTGTTGTTTGCTGTTTTATCGCTTTTCATAGTGGGCCTGATTGGGTCTACTTTTTTGGGAAAGCTTTTGAAGAACTCTTTCGATTCGCTTTTAGAGCATGTTCCGTTAGTGCGAAATATTTATAAGCTTTTTACTCAAATTGGCGATGCGTTTTTTTCGAAAGAGGCTAAGTCTTCTTTTAAAAAAGTTGTGAAAGTTCCCTTTGGTTCCAATCTAGCAACAGGTCTTGGATTTTGGGTAAGGGATACAGGTGAGGGGCGTGCAATTGTCTTTGTTCCAACTTCACCTAATCCAACAAGTGGATTTATTCTTGAAGTTCCTCACGAACACATTCAAGAGGTAGATATGAGTGTAGAAGACGCCTTCAAGGTTGTGCTGAGTTGTGGTGCTTTGATGGACAATAAAAAAAGTCAGAGCCATAATTAATGAGTCTTAAATCATGAGTAAATCTAAGAACCCTCAGGGCGAAGATAAAAAAAACGCTCCCACTATTCAAAACCGTCGAGCTTTGCATGATTTTCAAGTCATCAAAAAGATCGAAGCAGGTATTGAATTAAAAGGAAGTGAAGTCAAATCATGTCGAGAGGGAAAGGTGCAGCTCGTTGATTCTTTTGCGATCATGGAAAAGGGTGAGCTTTTTTTGCACAAGGCCCACATCTCTGAGTACAAACAGTCGGGGCCTCATTTTAATCATCTACCCACTCGCAAGCGCAAGCTTTTGCTCCATCGCGCGGAACTTCGAAAGTTAGAGCAAGAATTAAAGGTGGCAAGCACCACCTTAGTGCCTCTGAAGATTTATTTTTCAAAGGGAAACGTGAAAGTCGAGATTGCCTTGGCAAAAGGTAAGAACAAGGGCGATAAGCGGGAAGCTTTGAAGAAAAAAGAAGAAACTCGGGCATTGGCTCAGGCTAAAAAGCAGGCTCAACGCGAATAAAGCCAGCTAAAGTCGCTCATGAAGCCACTCGACGCTGAGGGGAGTCTGAGATAGTTTAACCCTGCTATGGTGAAGTATCCCCGTACAACTTGGAAGCATCGTTTGTATATTCCTGAGATCATTCGTGGTCTGATGCTCACACTCAAGTTTTTGTTTCGAAAAAAATCAACACTTCAATATCCTGAGCAAAAACATACTTTGCCTGTTGGATACAGAGGCGTTCCTCGCTTGATTACCGGAAATGACGGACATGAGCGTTGTGTTGCCTGCAAACTTTGTGAAGTGGTTTGTCCGCCTGTTGCGATTTACATTGAAGCAGAAGAAGCTCCTGATCAAAATTATAAAGAACGTCGAGCCAAGGTTTTCCAAATCGATTACGGTCGTTGTATCAATTGCGGTTTTTGTGAAGAAGCTTGCCCTGTTGAAGCCATCGAGATGAGTCAGTCTATCGAGATCGTTGGTGAATCAAGGGAAGCTCTTGTTTATCAAAAAGAACAATTACTTGCAGTTCCTGCTGATCCTCGTAAGCCTCAGTTACGTGGCTTGTAAGCCTTAAAAGTCCTTAGCGACAAAATTTAGACGCATCTTTTTCTTCTTTAGAGTTTGAATATAAGAATGCAAAAATTTTTGATTACACTCGCTTTGGGATCAATG
>JBAXJW010000246.1:0-2448 GCA_037137635.1 bacterium
CGCAAAATATTCACGCTTGTTGCGAAGATGTAAATCTCTTCTGTTTTGATTCTTTTTGCTAAATTTTCAAAACCCACTTCAAGGGGAACGCCGATGCGGTTTTGATCCAAAACAAGACCGAACTCTTGGCTTACAGGTGCGGGCATTTCATCCACTACGATTTGCAAAGTTTGAGGAACGTTTAATCCAGATCGCAATCCATTGGCCATAAGAGTGAGGGCATCGATCATTTGCGCCGTGAATTCAGAGACTCGTTTTTTTCTAACAATGGCAGAGGTGTACATCTTGGGAAGTCTCATGCCCCAGAAAAAAAGAAGAATCCCCATGACAACACCGACGTATTTATTGGGGACGATAAAAATCACAAATAGAGCCACGCTGAATCCCCAGATTAAAATTTCTTTTAAAACTTCTTTCTCGGTTTTGAGTTTGAAAATATCTTCGTACTCGGTTTTGAGTTCGTCACGATTTCGAAGAATTTTTTTATTCCAAATAAAATCCTCCCAGAAACTATAGGGAAGATAGGCGCCCAGAAAAAAACAAAATCCTGTTCCAAGAATGACAAGGATGTTCATGGCTTTACCCTTTTCATTAAGCCGCCTTGAAAAGACCTCTTGGGATTTTTACGCCGTGAGCTTCAATTTTTTCTACAAATTTAGGAATAAATCCTGTCGCAACATGTTTTCCGATAACCTTGCGATCTTTATCTTGTCCTGTTTGTTTAAAGACAAAGATATCTTGAGTCGTAATGACTTCACCTTGCATGCCACAAACTTCTGTAATGTGGGTGATCTTTCTTGATCCGTCAGAGAGGCGAGATTGTTGAACAATTAAATGAACTGCACTTGAGATTTGTTCGCGAATAGCTTTTGCAGGTAAATCCATACCCGCCATCAAAACCAGAGTTTCAATACGTGTGAGCGCATCGCGAGGGTTGTTAGCGTGAACAGTAGCCATAGAGCCATCATGACCAGTATTCATGGCTTGAAGCATGTCGAGAGCTTCTCCTCCACGCACCTCACCTACGATAATTCGATCGGGTTTCATACGAAGAGTTTGTCTCACAAGATCGCGAATAGTAATCGCTCCTGTGCCTTCAATGTTTGCGGGACGCGTTTCAAGACGACCAACGTGTTCTTGTACTAGAGAAAGTTCAGCGGCATCTTCAACAGTAAGAATACGTTCTGTAGAAGGAATGAAGCTGCTCAAAATATTAAGACACGTTGTTTTACCAGAACCAGTACCCCCAGAAATGACAACGTTCAGGCGAGCTTCAATACAGGTTCTCAAAAAATCTCCAATTTCTTGGGTAATAGAACCAAACTTAACTAAATCTTCGGGGCCCAATCTTTTTTCCGGAAATTTACGAATGGTGATCATAGGTCCATCGATGGCAAGGGGAGGGATGATCGCGTGAACACGGCTTCCATCTGCAAGTCGCGCATCTACGTAAGGAGTTTTTTCGTCGATTCTTCGACCAAGAGGATTCACAATTCTTTCGATCGCCGCCATCACTTGCACGTTGCTTGAAAAAACAACAGGGCTTTTCATGTTTTTTCCACCTTTCTCTATGTAGATAAGATCAGCTCGATTGACCATGATTTCGCTGACGGTTCTGTCTGCAATAAGGTCTTCTAAGGGGCCGAGACCCAAGGCTTCATCTAGAACTTCTTTTACAAGCTTTGAACTTTCTTCTCGACTCTTCCATGGGTGATCTTCTGTACCTACAATCTCGGTGATGATTTTCATCGCCTTATCTCGAAGCTCCATTTTTTTTGCTTCATCAAGTTGGCGATTGAGCTGTTCCTTTTTTAAGTCCATTTTTTCAACAAGTTGCTCATGAATTAAAAGCTTAAAGCGACTTCTGGGATCTTGTGGTTCCTTCCCAATCCCAGGTCTATTGCTTGTTTTTTTTGTAGGTGAATTTTCTGATCCAGTTTTGTCGGGTGATTGAGGTGTAAGAGGTTTTGTTCGTTTAAAAGCGGATAGTTTTTCAAGAACTTTTCCTTCGATCAACTGACGCCCCAATTGGACGAGAGCTTTTGTTGTCGCTGAATTAGAGGCAATGGTGACCATGGGTTGGCCTTTAGCAAGTGCAGTGCGCGCGAGCTCAATTTCTTCGGGAACAGAGGCAATAACTTGTCTCTTGAGAGTTTGCTCTAAGAAAGCGGGGTTGTAAGGATTGTTCGGAGTCATCTTGTTGAGAATAATTTTTACAAATTCTTGAGGGAAGAGAAGGGTTTGAATTTTCTCTAAAACTTTTTTTGTTTGATTGAGAACGAGAATTTCCGGATTCGTGATTACAAGAATAATCGAACAATGCTCGAGTAATTTGATAATGCTTCCATCTATGCGAGAGCCACAATCAACGACTGTAATAGGAAAAGTACTTTTAAGAGTTCGCATGGCAGCGTCGATTTTTTCGTCTGAAACGTCGATGAGTCTTTC
>JBAXJW010000247.1:0-2443 GCA_037137635.1 bacterium
TATCTTGTTTTTCTACCCTAAAGAAAGAACCAGAAATCTTTTTGACAAGTTTCACAATAATCTCGTCAGACAACTCCGAATGCCTCTCTTTGTAGTGAGGATCAATGACTATTCGCCTAAAGTGCCTTCCGTTAATAACAAGAGACACTTCGTACTCACTACGAACTACCACACAACACCTTTAAGTTGATTGATTTTGACAAATTTGTCAAAATTAAAAATTGCTATATGGTCCACTCTCCTTTACCATGCAAATTAAATGCCTATTGATTAAAAAAAGGGTTAAGAAGTGTAGTTAATTAACTCAAATATTAAAGTTATAAATTCAACCGATAAAATCATCGAAGAAAAGGATAAATTAGTGAATGTAATTTGCAGTAAGCTTCCCGAAACTAAGTCTCGACCTTTTTGTATCTCTAGGATACCAGCAAGCAAATAAATTGACCTAATTCTTACCACATACATACAAGAAAAGTTATGTAAACTCGAATCCTAAATTCCCGCGTTAACAAAGAACCCATGCCTAATACGCAAGTTCATTAACAAAAAAATAAAAAATACATTAAACTTTACTCATGAAATACAATCTCGTACTTTTCTGTACTTTTATATCTATACTCGTAGTAGCTCAAAACACCGAGATTGGGTGGTACAGAACAAAGGACTTTAATCAAAAAATGCTCAGTAAAACTTCTTCATTAAATTTGGACAAGGGTTTGACTGCTATTCACAATAAGGAGTGGGCCACTTGCCTAGCTGCTTTTGAAAAAGTGATCAAAGAAGATGGATACGGAGCTGCTCAAGCTGGAGTCAATAAAGCTTTTTGTCAGTTTCAGTTGGGTAACTTAGTAGCTTCTATCAAGACACTAGAAAAAGCCATCAAAGAAAATCAAGAACTAAAGACGGCTATGGCTTCCACCTTATCTGACCTTTACTTTAAGTACGGCTATAACTTAATTGATGAAGGAAAATCGTTAGAGGCAAAAACGAATCTTCTCCACGCTACAATAATCAATCCAAGCAATTCGCAGGCGCTTTCAGAATTATCTTACATGTTCGCGCAAGAAGGCAACTACGAAGAGTGTCTCTCTTGGGCAAAAAAAGCAACCGAAGCAAATTCGAAAAACTCTCTAGCTTTTTCAAACTTGGGGCTTTGCTATCTTGGATTGAAGCAAAAAGCCTCAGCCGTCGCAGCATTTAGTAAAGCTCTTGCGCTCAACTCCAATTTTATAGCTGCGTATATCAATCGGGCAGCAGCTTATGTGACATTGAAAAAATGCCCTCAAGCGATAAGTGATATGGACACTGCTATAAAGTTAGATCCCAGTTACACAAAATCGAAGAGTAAAATTCTCGCTGACTGCAATGGACACTGAGATTTTATGCAAGCCCCCGATCTAGAAAAATAATTTAAAAAAATGGAGCAGATGCTTCCATCAAATCAATCCGTTTTCGATACAGAAGAATATCTGAAGACTCTCCGTCGTCACCAAAAAATTCAAAACCTGATTTTTCTAAAACCTTAATCGATGCGACATTATTTATATAAACGGTCGCTAAAAAAGCGTAGGGACCTTCTACTTTTCTTTTCATTTCAGAAACAAAAGCTCTCAAAGATTCGGTTGCGTAACCTTGTCCCCTACTCGACTTTTCAATGACATAAGAAACATAAATACGCTTTCTACGAAAATCAAAATCTGCGCCCAAAAAGCCTACTAACTTTTTATCTTTTAATGAATAAAGAGCTAATTCATTTGAGGCTACATTTGCACGAGGGGGAAGGTAAACAAAGGGATTAATCGCGACGTTAATCACCCCAAAAACCATCGCAGAATAAATTTCTACTCCACTTGAGGAAGTGTTTCCAAAAAATGAAGTTTGAGATCCACCTAACAATTCTTCCGCCTGATCAAGGTCTGCACTATCAAGATTCTTAAAAATCAATCGATCACTTTTGAACGTAAGCTCTTTCATGCGATTCATTTCAAGAAAAACTTTTTCTAAGCGACCCTTCCCTCGTTTAAGAAAAAAATATTTTACAGAACCTAGGATTTCTTTACAGGAAATTGTTGCTTCGGCTGGATGAGACCCGAACGCACTCAAAACAAGAATAAGGAAAAATGCCCCGTTGCGAAGGCGTCTACTTCCAAAAAACACCTTTTGGAACATAACATAGGCAGAGTAATTAAGTTTACAAGATTCTACAGTGTCACTAGAAGTCCGCTTATGACCAGAAAGCTCATACAAGCTCTTGTTTTTATAAGCGCTTTTAACCTTCAGGCAAAGCAGTCTTCAGACGAAATCATTCTTCAGATCAAAAACAAACTACCCTCGCTCAGGCATGACTCTAGGCAACTTAAATCCAGATCAGAAATGAATCTTTTAAAAGAATATCTCGATGCAAAATACAAAATAGACCCCGAACTCCGAAGCTTATTTGTGA
>JBAXJW010000248.1:0-2441 GCA_037137635.1 bacterium
TAAAAAAGATAGTGATGTTTTGCGTGATAGTTTGCAAACATCCGAAAAAAATGTTTTGATTTCTTGTTCTGTGGATCCGGAGTTTTTTAGCTGAAGGAGTTGTTCTCCCCACAAGCCGCGTTCTGCTGTTAATCCTGCATCCATTTCTCGAAGACGACGCGTGCGCGCTGCAGCATTGGCTTCTACAATGTTGAGGAGTTGAAAGGCGACGGAGTAAGCTTGTTCGATGCCTAAACTGGCTGGATTCCAGCCTTCGCGGGGATGACGCTGCTTTAGTAAACAGACTGGATCTCCGCCTTCGCGGGGATGCGTCCATGGAAGTTGTGCAGCAATTTTTTTTTGGCCAAGTTCTTCAAGGACTTCACTAAAACAAGTCATCAACTCTTGAAGATCAGTATCAATTTTTTGAAAGCCTTCAAGAAGATAGTTGGGACTGGTGGTAGAACGATCCATTCCTTTAAAAAAATAGCCACAAAGAAACACAAAGAACACAAAAAATAAAGATTAGGAAATTGGAAAACACGCAGAGAGGATGAGCAAATACAAATTGACACCTCTTGACGGCTTCCAGTAGAGTCCTTGGTCCTATGAAACCGAAGAAGCTGATTCAATTTGATTGGGCGATGAAGACGGTGCTGCGTCAGAAAGAGAATTTTCCGATCTTGGAAGGTTTATTGTCGGAGCTGCTGGGGACTGATGTGAAGATTGAGTCACTCTTGGAAAGTGAGTCGAACAAGAGGCACGCGGAGGACAAATCGAATCGCGTCGACATTTTTGCGAAGTTAGCAAATGGAGAAAAGGTCATTATCGAGCTTCAAGTTGATCGCGAGTGGGACTTCCTTGCGCGCATGTTGTACGGTGTTTCCAAAGTTGTCGTAGAGCATCTCAAGGAAGGTGATCGTTACGGAGAAATTCCACGCATCATCTCGGTCAACATTGTCTACTTTGATTTAGGACATGGAGAAGATTATATCTATCATGGTACGAATCAATTCACGGGCATCCACAAAAAAGATCAGTTGCAGTTAACTGACAACGAAAAAAAACATTATCCTTCTCATGTCGATCATGTGGCTCATATTTTTCCAGAATACTACATTCTCAAAGTTAGTGGATTTGATTTGACCGTGAAAGACACGTTGGACGAATGGATTTACACCTTGAAGGAATCAGAAGTCAAACCTGAGTTTAACGCCCAGGGAATTCGCGAAGCGGGACAGAAACTAGCTCTGCTGAATCTTTCCGAAGAGGAACGTTCTGCCTATGATCGTCATATCAATGATGTGAGAATTTCTCGAAGTACATTAGAAACTTCTTTTAGCGATGGAATGGATAAAGGAAAAGCTGAAGGTCTTGCTGAAGGTGAAGCTAAAGGAAAGGCTGAGGGTCTTGCTGAAGTAGCTATCAAGCTGCACCAATTAGGATTGTCAACGGATCAGATTGTGAGTGCTACAGGATTTACTGGAGAGCAGCTCAAAGAAATTTTTTCCTAATTTCTTTTCGAAAAAAACATGTTGCGTTCTGTTAATTTCTGTGTACTGTTACACCATTACATTGATACGCAACCGAATATGTTAAAAAATTTATCATCAAAAGAGTTTCTTCAGTTGGTTCAAAAGCCAGCTGCTGGATTTTTTAAAAGAGCGCTTGTCATTCAAGAAATCATGGCGGATCGTTTTACTCCGGTCAGTCTTTTCGAGAGCTTGTCGCAAGAGTTCAAGGGCGGGACTATTTTGGAATCAGGTCTTCAAGAAAAACAGACAGGGCGATTTTCCTTTTTAGCTTTTGAGGCATTCGCCGGGCTGGAGCTGCTGAATAAGGCATTGAGACAATATGTTGGAGAGAAAGAAGAGTTTTTTGATTGCGATCCCGTTGTGCAACTGCGACGACTCCTTCATGATTTGGACTGCGCTTGCCCAGTGGAGCTCCGGGAATCTATCACCCAATCGATTGGCTTTATGGGATACGATGCAGTGAGACTTTTTGAAGAGATTCCTGATCGGCATGCTCGAGATAAAATGCTTCCTGAGATGGCGTTTCATTTTTATAAAACGATGCTCACGTTTGATCATCAGAAAAAAACGATACTCGTCAGTTGTCTTGTTGATGTGGGAGATGATCCTGAGCAGGCCTATCAAGAGGCGCAGAGGAAGATCGCACATCTCATAAAAAAAATCTCTTCTTCCTTGGGTCATTCGATGGCAACGCCAGCAATGTCCGCGAGTAGGAGTTCTTTGTGTGAAAGTGACACGAGTGATGCCGCTTTTATCAAGTTGGTAGAACGAGCTCAGGAGTACATTCAAAAAGGCGATGCCTTCCAAATCGTTCTGTCGCGTTGTTTCAAAAAAACTTATCGCGCAAAGCCGTTCGATATTTATCGTGCGTTGCGGCAAGTGAGTCCCGCACCTTATATGTTTTATCTTCCACTGAAAGATAGGGTG
>JBAXJW010000249.1:0-2433 GCA_037137635.1 bacterium
AATTGTACGCAGTTAAAAAATATAAAGATAACTTTGAGCAACTTGGTTACAACATCTACGCTATCACTACAGACGATTTAAAAACAATGAAGGCCATTCAGGATGAATCGTTACAAGACAGCTTCGCTAGCATAAACTATCCTCTTTTAAGTGATTCAAACTTTAGCGCTTTCAAAGCCTATCGAAACTTTGATGATTTCGAAAAGCTCCCGCTTCATGGGACTTATTTGATTAACAAAGATAAAAAACTCCAGTACATTCACCGCGGAGCTTTACCTTTTACAGACTTTGAACTTCTTCTAAGTGAAATCAAAAGACTTTATACTTCAAATTAATAGCAGATATCTGGGACTTGAAACTTATTTGATTTAAGGTTTTTGTTTATTGAGCTTTTTATATTTCACAAGATACTCAAGACCTTGATCAAAATGAAAAATTAAATCGTCTAAATCCTTTTTATTTTTCGGATTTTCTTTTATCAACTCAGCACCTTCCATTTTGGCAAAAGACAAAAAGGATTCTTTTAAGAAAACATAATTAAAATAACCAACAGCAGGAGCTTTCTTGTCTTCGACTAAAAACTTTTTATGAACCTCGTCGGACAACTGCGAAGTATAAACTTGGTAGTTTATTTTTTTAACTTTCAACTCATTTAAAAAATCACTTTCGTAAACATGTTCAGACCCCATAAACATGACGACAAGAGCGCCCTTTTCTTTGTAGAGAGCTAAAACTCTTTCCAAGCTTTTGAGAGCAATAAAATTTCTATAGCTTTGGATAAGCAAGGGAAGTGTCGAATCAAGAACAACGTTTAAAGGTATTTTTTTTGATACAGAGGAACGACTTTTCAAATCTTCGATTACTTGCCTCTGAAGAGACCCAATCAGATAGGTTAAAACTGGATTGTCCCAACCTCTTATATCTAAAACATTTTTCTGAGAAAATTCCGCCAAAGTTGCGACATTCACGTCATTCATTTTCTTTAGAATTTGTGAGCGGTTATCAACATCAAAAATAGAAAACCCTTCATATAAAAAAACAATCGACCTTCCCGCTGAAGCGGCTTCGATTAAAGTTTGAAGGTGCTGGTCGCGCAAAGGAATACTTTTCCGTAAATAATTTTTTATGAATTGAGATTCCTCAGAATTTACGTCACTAGGAAGATGCGTATCTCCTATGATCATCACTTGAGAAAGATTCTTCAAATCATCAGAGCGACTTTCTGATTGCAGAAGATAATATTTTTGAGAAGAATCCGCGCTTACTTGAGAAAAGAAAAAAATATAAAAACACAAAAAATAGAAATAACTACTTTTTCTTAGAAAATTAGAAAAGAGGCTTTTTTTCATATCTTGAGAGTAGAGGATACAACACAAAGACACTATGCGTCAACACGCTCTATCGCTGTGAAATCGTGATTAAATATACTAATGCGTAATTTTAAAACATTAACTTTATCGTTTTTAGCTTTTTCTATTATTTCTTGCGGAAAATCCAGCTCATCTTCTTCTGCTGCCACACAAACAAATAAAATTATCTTTGCAACTGACACAACTTACGATGGTAACATTGGAACTATCGACGATGCTGATAATCTTTGTATATTAAATGCAACTTTAAAAGCATTAGCTAATTCAATAAACTATAAAGCCCTGATTGTTGGTACCGATCGCACTGCATGTACAACTGACATGTGTAGCGGAGCTGGATCGGGCGAACATAAAGATTGGGTTCTTAAAGCTAACACAACTTATACTCGAATAGACAAAACAGTCATTGGCACTACCGACACAAATGGTCTTTTACCTATTCCGCTAACAAATGCGATTGATCCCACCAAGACCGATGTCTGGACAGGGATTGTGTATATAGAGAATCCTATGTTGACATCACGATGGGTAAACTCAGGAAACACCTGTAACAATTGGACAAACAACTCTGGCGGATTAGCTGGCGAAACGGGCAATCCTAGCAGTACTGATTTTAGATCTATTGATAGTGGCAATCCCGTTTGCTCAGGGCTAAAGAGTCTCTACTGCGTAGAACAGTAACTAAAGCTCAAAACTTGTTTGAACGCTGACTTTATCGGCAACTGTGATTCCGGCCCATTCTGGAATTTTGATACCAAAATCACTTAGCTTAATTTCGTAATGTGCCTGTATTCGTTTTCCCTTTTTTTGAGCCTCAATCAAAACTGCTTTTGTTTGACCATGTAAACTCAAAGTACCTTCAAGTGTTTTCTTATCTTCAAAAGACAAAATACTTTTCTCTTGCTGGCGAAACTTCAAAAGTGCTGTTGGATACTCCTTCACATCTAAATACTTTTCTTTCATGTGTTCATCACGCAAATCGATTCCCGTAGAAAGTTCCTTGAGTGGAAACTCAAAAACATCAAACTTCTCACCACCCCTCTCAGTCGCGACAACGTAATCC
>JBAXJW010000250.1:0-2415 GCA_037137635.1 bacterium
GCAACTTCTATTGTCAGCAATGCCGTGACCGCAAAAGATCCCCTTTACTCCTTCAAACTTGTAGAAGAAGTGAAGAAATTGAAATTCGAAGACATTGAAAAACAATTTAAAACTCGCGAAAAGATTGGTCATACACGAATCCTCATTATCCCAGCCGAAAAAAACGACCCCATGAAGAAGGATAAAAAATGAAAAACAGAATCCATTATAGTGCGTCACTCTTTTTATACTTTGTTTTATTTTGCGGTCTCTCTCCCCTTTCGTACTCCAAAATATTTTTAGACTACGAAACAGACCCGCTTCCTTTGATCAAAATCAACTTCGTACTTCCTGCAAAAGAAGCATTCAAAGTTGACACTGATAATCTTGGACTCAAAATTCTTGAGGAATGTTTTGAAAGCGGCACCCTTAAACTCGATAAACAAAAGTACCAGGATCTCCTGGCTTCCTATGGAGCTTCACTCGAAATTTCTTCCGGACAGTCCTACCAAGAAGTAAATCTGACATTTCCTCTAAGTGGCGGCAAAATCCCCGAAGGACTCATCCAACTCACAAAAGACTCCTTAGAACAACCTCGAATCACTGAAGAGACTTTTGAACGCGCTCGTAAGCTTCTAAAAGCAAATTTCATCGCAACACTCGAACGTGATAGCTCACTTTTAATCTCTGCGATGAATCGCTACATGGGCGCTAAGCTCTTCAACTTCCCCTTCTACGAAACAACTACCTTTGATCGTGTCAGCATCTCTAATGTTCAAGATTTGCATAAAAATTACTACAACAACTCAAACATCTGGATGGGCGTGATCGCTCCCAAAGAACTCAAAGAAGAAGTTCGAAAACTCAGTCAGAGACTTTTTTCGAACTCCGGAGATATTGAAGAAGGCATGCTTGAAACAGAATTAAAGAGCGGATTCATGCTTCCTCAAACAGGAAAGATCAACCCCACTTTTATTCTCATAGACAAAAAAGATTTAGCTCAAATTGATTATGGATTTATTCGTGTCTCTCATCAGAAAAAAGAAAACCAGCATGAGCTTACCGACAAAATAATAAACTATCTTCTCACTCGCGCAGGAATCGACAGCATCTATGGACGCAAGATTCGCGCAGAAAAAGGGCTCGCTTATCAAGTGTCAGGTATCTACACAGAATACCTAGACTTTCCCGTGATCTCTCTTTTTTCAAATCCGCAAAGATCTAAGCAGAAAGAAGCTGTTGAAGTTTTATCGGATCTTGTGAAGAGCACTTTCGACAAAGCAGATTTAATCAACACACTTCCTGATCCTTTCTTTAACGGTAAAATGCTTTCTTACAAAAATAGTGAGCGCCAAGACGGAGCGACTCCCGATGGACGTCTCCATAGACGAAAAGATGTTGCAACCAACGACATGAGTTTTGATTTTTACAAATCAAGTATCGACAGCTGGAACGTAACCAAAACTCAAGCCACTAAACGCCTTGCTAACTTCACCAAAAGTTCAAGTATGGTCATGGGTGTTATTGGAGACGCAAACGAGCTTGAGCCTCTGATCAAGAAATCATTTCCCAAGTACCAGCTTGTGAAAATCTCTTATAAAGATGTGCTTGAAAATACTTGGCTTAAATAAAGCTTAGACTATCTACTAAAAGTTAGTTTACATTAACTATTTTTTAGTAGATAATGAAATCATGCTTGAGGGAATTTTTGGAAATAAAACTGCAGAAAAAGTGCTTCTTCATGTTTTTCATTACGGCGAAATCTATCCTTCTGCGATTGCTCAAGATTACGATCTTGCGCTCGATCCAATAAAAAGGCAGTTGGAACGCTTTGAATCGGCAGGCGTCTTAGTTGCAAAGCAGCTAGGAAGAAGCCGTGTTTTTTCGTTTAACCTCAAGTCTCCCTATACAAAGCCCATCAAAGATTTGATTCAAATTACCTACCAAGCCATTCCCCTAAGAGAAAGGGAGGAGCTTTTTGCTCAGAGGCGACGCCCCCGACGTAAAGACAAGCCTGTATCGAGGAAATAAATTGAAAGAACCAAACTGGAAAACCTGCACGGAAGAAGAGCTTTGGAAATATATCGCTCAGCACTTGGCCGCAAATGATATCAGCACAATTCTTGTAGGTGGAGCTGTTGCTGCCATTTACTCTGAAGGGGCTTATCGATCAGGTGACCTTGATCTTGTCGTTGAAACTTTGTTTACGGATAAGCTTCCAAGGATCATGAAACAGATTAATTTTGTAAAAAAGGAAGGAAGGCACTATCAGCATCCTCTATGCGGTCACATTTATGTTGAATTTTGCTCTCCACCTGTTGCCATTGGTGAAGATACTTCCATAAAGCCAGCCCAAATACGCTTTGGAGGACAAACTTTAAAATTATATAGCCCCACAGATTGCATAAGAGATCGTCTCGCATCGTACATCCACTT
>JBAXJW010000251.1:0-2389 GCA_037137635.1 bacterium
ATTGAAAAACTTAGGAAAGACCTTGCATGGAATGAGCTTTTTGCTAGAAAAAACGCTTACATGCAAAGGTCTTGCAAAGAGCTATAGCATGAGGGATTGGGTGGTTTTCTCATCATCCTCAGGAAACACATTTCACAGTACATGGCGCGCGCTGAGCAAAACAGCACAATCACAATTCAAGGGATTATTTGTTGACCGCGAATGCGGAGCGCTTGATATCGCAAAAAGTTTTTTAAACAGAAACTCAATTCATGATTTTTCAAACTTTAAATCCAGCAGTGACTTTGAAAAAAGTTTTCTAGATTGGGCAGAGTCTCAAGGTTACACATCGCAAAACTCCCCTCTCATTTTTTTAATTGGATATTTTAAAATTATTACACCTCAGTTTTTTGAGGCAAACTTTCCCTTAATCAACACTCACCCAAGCCTTCTGCCGGCATTTCCGGGAATGGACAAAAAAGTTCATCGTATGGCTTTTGAAAATACACTCATCAGTGGTTTTAGTATTCACATGGTGAGCGAAGAACTCGATGCTGGGCCTTTGATTTTCCAGAAAGAAGTTTCGATTGCAGATGCACAGAGCGCAGATGATGTTCGAGAGAGAGTGCGAAAAGAGGAACAAAAAAACCTTCCTCTTATTCTGGAAAACCTTTTACAAACAAATTTATCGGGTGCCGATCGAAAAATAAGCACTCGCGAATTGCAAATGAAACTTAGCGGTCAAAACAAACAAGAGGGGTTTTCAACATGTGTGGTTTAGTTGCCGTCCAAACGAAAGATAAATCTGCCAACGAAATGGCTCTCTCAATGCTCTTGAGGCTTCAACATCGCGGCCAAGATGGAGCCGGAATGAGCGTGCTCAATAGCACAGGAGACTTTAGCGACCTAAAAGGATTGGGTCTGATACAAAGCGCTCTCCAAAACTGGGGACAACTTCCTTCATCAAATGTAGCCCTTGCACACACTCGCTACGCCACAACGGGACTGGGAACCTTGCACGAGATTCAACCTTTCGTAAAACAATATCCTCGCTTTGCGATCGCTCATAACGGAAACATCGCCAACACTGCTGAACTCACCGAAAAATACGAACTCATTTTACAATCAACAAGCGACCTCGACGTCATCAGCCAAGTCCTTGTGAAGGAATGGAAAAAGATTCCCTCCGTTGAAGGACTTCAATCCGCACTCACTAAAATATTCTCTGACTTTATAGGTGCCTACGCTGTTGTGGGAGCCTTAAGTAACGGTGATCTTTTTGCATTTCGAGATCCCTTTGGAATTCGTCCGCTTTACATCGCGAAAAATTCAGAAACAGTTGCAATCGCAAGTGAAACAAGTGCTTTTGCTCTTATGGGCAAATGTGAAATCGAAGAAGTACCACACGGATCTTGGGTGATCGTTAAAAACCAAGACATTATTCGCGGAAGTGTTTTAAGTTCACTCAATCCGCAAGAACTCAAACGTCACTGTATGTTTGAAATGCTTTACTTCTCCTCACCCCACTCCGAGAACAGCAAGAAAAGCATGTACACTTTGCGTTTTCTTCTTGGGACTGAACTCGCAAAACAAATTCAAGAAAGCAACACCATTCTTGATTACGATTATGTCGTTCCCGTTCCTGATACTTCAAGAGCGGCTGCGATTGCAGTTGCAGAACACCTAAAGACTCCCTACAGAGAATATCTTGTCAAAAACGCGTATGTTCCCCGAACTTTCATTCTTTCAAATAATGAGAAACGCATGCGTGCTCTCGACATGAAACTGAGTTTGATAGGTCCAGAGATTGGGAACAAAAATATTTTGCTTGTCGATGATTCCGTTGTACGTGGAAATACATCACGACTCATGATCAAACGACTCAAAGAAGCAGGGGCAAAACACGTAGGACTTGCCTCCACCTGTCCACCTATTCTTCACCCATGCTTTTACGGAATCGACTTCCCAGATCCAAGCGAACTTGTAGCGTACGGACGTACTCAAAAAGAAATCGCAACTGCGCTGGGAGTCGATGATTTATTTTACCTCACACAGGAAGGACTCAAGAAAGCCCTTGGGACCGAAGAACTCTGTATGGCCTGCC
Organism: bacterium; assembly: GCA_037137635.1. Taxonomy (GTDB): domain Bacteria; phylum Bdellovibrionota; class UBA2428; order UBA2428; family UBA2428; genus CANIGN01. The sequence goes on from JBAXJW010000251.1 coordinate 2,084, forward strand.
TTGACGGAAAATATCCCATGAAACGAGAAGGTGTCTTCGAAAGCTTCACAGCTCAACGTCGTGGAGATAGAGGATGTGAACTATGAATCAATTCGAAACACACAAAAATTCAGAGCTCCAAAAAATTGCAAGCGGAAGTGTCAAAGACATTTACTCTTCTTCAAACTCAGACTCACTCCACTTTATTTTTAGCGATCGAGTCTCTGTTTTTGACTATGGCTCTTTGCCCGAAAAGATTCCTCATCGCGGAGAAGCTTTAGCTACTTTTGCCCAACACGTTTTTCACAATATCTCGACCCCTTCGAC
>JBAXJW010000252.1:0-2354 GCA_037137635.1 bacterium
AGCTCTTTTCCACTTTCAATATTTTTGAGATGAGGCTCATGATGCGTAATCCAGGGATGTCGCTTTTCACGATAAAAAATCATAAGTCAAAAATCACAGAAGAGCTTCTCGAACCTTACCGCTCAAGAAATCCATCATCCATACAACAATAGCAATCACGATAACGATGGTGCCAACTTCATTCCACTGAGCCAAACCCTGATATTGCATAAGCAAAGTTCCTACTCCGCCGCCGCCCACAAGACCAATAATCGTGGCCATACGAATGTTGATGTCCCAACGAAAAATAGTGAATGAAAGAAAAGGCATTAAAACCTGTGGAACCACCGCGTGCCAAACGACATGAATGTTGCGCGCTCCTGTTGCTTCCATGGCTTCAATGGGGCCAGGTTCACAGTTTTCAATTTCTTCAGCATACTGTTTTGCAAGAGACGCTACAGAGTGAAGCATCAAAGCCAACATTCCCGCGAAAGGACCAATCCCTACCCAAACAGAAAAAATAATCGCCCAAATCACAGGCTCAACTGAACGACTGAAGTTGAAAAGAGTTCGAAGAATCACAGACAAAAAACTAGCCGATCGAGAATTTCTTACAAGATTACGCGCGCAAAAAAACGACGCTATAAAAGCTCCCGGAAGAGCCAGTGTCGTTGCAATTAAAGCAATAAAAACTGTTTCAAGCATCGCCGTTAAGACAAGACCGATGATCGACCAATTCGGAGTAATAAGTGCTGTAAAAATTCTCTTAGCACCTTCCATGCCATCTTCGCTCAACAGAGAACGAAAACTTACATCTGTAATTTGAAAACCCAGAACAAAAGTTCCGATCAAAATAACAAAAGAGAAAACTCCATAAGGCTTTTTCCACCACTGACGTTTTTCTTCATCTCGAACAACGGATTTTAAATAACGATTTGTTCGGTAAACAAGAGAAACACCCGGACTTCGCCCCCACCTTCCCCAGACAAAGGCAACAAAAGCCGAAGCGGGAAGCATCATTCCCAAAAATGAGCCGCTCAAGTTTTGGCTTGCATAAGAAACCTCATGCGTAAATGAAAGGGATAAAAAATAAGCCAAGAAAAAAGAATAAAAGATTAAAAAAGTATCAACAAAAAGAGTCGCGACAAAAGCTTTACGCTTTTCTGCTTCAAATCGTTTTTGAAAAACGTCAATCATCGGACTTGTACCTCTTTAGCGCCTTCGCCGTAAATTCGCTTGAACCATTCCTCGTCAATTCCACTCGAAGAACCTGAAAAAACCTTTTGCCCGCCCTTCAAGGCTACCACCTGAGGAGTATACCTTCGAACAAGACTCAAAAAGTGCAAGTTACACAAAATGGTAATTCCCATTTCTTTATTGATCTGTTCAAAGTGATCCATAACTCCATGAGAAGTTGCTGGATCAAGACTCGCTACAGGCTCGTCTGCCAAAAGAATCTCAGGTTTTTGCATCAAACAACGAGCAATCGCAACACGCTGCTGCTGACCACCACTCAATTCACCTGCGCGATATTTCCACTTATCTTTTAACCCCACAATACTTAACAAATACATCGCACGATCAATATCATCTTGAGGAAACTTAACAAACAATCCTTGGAGCAAAGAAGCTTGACCAAGCTTACCCAAAAGAACGTTTGTTAAAACTGACTTTCGTGAAATCAAATTGAAATGTTGAAAAATCATTCCAATTTTTTGCCTTTGTTCAGACAATTGATTTTTAGGTAAAGAAGCGAGATCCACTCCATTAAAAAGAATCTGCCCTGAGGTAGGATCAATCAATCGATTGATACAACGAAGAAGAGTGGACTTTCCTGACCCACTTAATCCAATCACTCCGAAGAAATCTCCTTTGTTCACAGAAAAAGAAACGTCATTGAGTGCTTGTCTTCCATCATCATAAATTTTTGAAAGATTTTTAATTTCTAAAATCGGCTTTGAAGTATTCGACATATTCGATGCAACCTATTTCCCTTTTTTAACGGTCTCTTCGAGGTTTAAGTCTTTATTCGCCATAATGACTTCTCGAATTTTATCGTAAGCAGCATCTGTTACACGCTCAATGCCCGTTGCGCCTGCGAGTTCATCAATGGCTTTTTTGCCTTCAGGACTTGCGGCGTAAGCTTCAAGAGCTTCGAAAACATAGCCCTTCACCTTTTGATTTTCTTGAGGATCAGCAAAAAGGTTTGAGCGTATGACCCATGGCTCATTAGGAATCTCTTCTGTGTAACCAATCACTTTTACTTTTTCTTCAACATCAGGAAATTGAGTCTTCACGCGCGCTCGAGCATCTGTAATTTTAGAAGTTTTCTTTCCATTCACTTCCACAGTTTCGGGGCTTGAATAATAAGTTGC
>JBAXJW010000253.1:0-2351 GCA_037137635.1 bacterium
AAAAGCCTCTGCCACATATTTAGGACAATTTTTGCAAGTCTCTTGTTAAGAACTTGGTCGCCTGTCTAAAACTTCGTCGTCATTTTTGTCGAAAAACATACCCCAGTGTCATGATTTCGTTTCATGTAAAACAAATGATTTCCATATGTTAGCCGCTATTCTTAAGAAATGACAATTATTGGCATGCAATCTGCTTAATGACTTCCCTGAACGCAGAAAGAAACTTTCTGCTAAGCAAAATTTCTTTAGGAGGTACGTTAAATGGAAGGTGCAAAATTAATCAGAAACATAACTCTCATGGGTGCGTTTTGGACGGGCTTCGCAATGCTCGTTATGAATGCAAACGCTCAAACGAGTGTTTATGAACCCGAAACGACTGTAAAAACAGTCACAACTTCACCTGGGATGAATCCTGGTGTTGTTCCTCAAGCCGATATTAAGGCAGAAGCTGCGAAAGCAAGCGTGACAGGAAGTGAAATGGGCGTTGCGAACTCGGGTGGAACTCAAGTTCAAAACGTTACGGTTCAAGCAAGTCCTGTAAGCGGAGCAAAAGCAGAAGCTGCTTCTTCTAACTCAACAAATGCTTACAACAACGTCGATAACATGAGCAAAATGAGAACAGATACAGAGCAAGCTCACAATGCAATGCTCTTACAACAATTGGAACTCGATCGTTTAAAAGCTGAACAAGGTCGTCTCCATGCGATTGAAGGATTCACAGCTTCAACGACAACAACATCTCCTGCTCAGCCTCTTGTTGAAAATATTAACATCAACGGTTCGGCGATTGCCCCCGTTCGTCCTGTCTCTTCTACCGTTAGCTTAGAGATCGAAGAACATCCTCACTCTGGACTTGGCGGAATGGAAATCGGAATCGCTCCTGTAGTGGGAATGCGTTGGTTCCTAGATTCAAACTCAAACTTTTTCACAGAGTTAGAAGCAAAGAACTTGTATCTTGTGGGTGCAGGTTTGGATGGTGTTGTAAATCCTTGGCTCTCAGTTGAAGCAAGTTTTGTTTACGGAAAGGATTCTCTCTCTGGTTACAATCTTGGATATTATCAATTCGATAGAGATTCTTTAGAGTTTTCTGGTGGAATCAAAGTAGGTCAGTTCTTCACAAGATTCTTAAGACCTTATGTAGCTCTTGGTCTTGGATACATTCATCAGACTTACGATCTTCCGTCAGCTTTCGGATCTTTCGATAACAACACTTCAAACTTCGAAGTGAACACAGGTATCGGAGTCGATGCAAAAATGTCGAACAACTTCTCAGTCGGAATTCGCGGTGACTATCAGTATCTCTTCGGATCAAACAACAGCTACCTTTCAAATGTGATGAACGACAATGCAGATCGTTACAGAATGTCTGCAAGTGCAATCTGGCGCTTCTAATAAATAAAGAATAACGAGAGCACCTTCTCGATTCTAGAGGCCACCGATTCCAAGAGGGAGTCGGTGGCCTCATTGTTTTTGTATTATTAAGAATTGGTTAACTTTTTTCTTCACTATAAATTAACGAGATATTCATTTTTTTCTATTTCTCCAGCCCGATAAGATAAGAGTATGAGGCCTCTATGGTTTCTTTCTATATTTACTTTAGGATTTGTTTCTTGCTCAAAGATTTTTCCTCAAAAAAACGAAGCGCAAATAAATTCAGAGACTTCTAAGTCTCAAGCTTCATCTCAAATTTCTTCTGCTGCATCACTTGTAAGTGTTCCAGTAACTCCAAGTCCTTCTTCTACTCCAACGGGAGTGAGTCTTTTGCATTCTCTTCCTAAAATCCCTGCTCAAGAAGGTGCAGAAAGGTTTTATGTCACATCATTTGCCAATAAAGCAGATGATAAAGCTCATACCGAATTGATGAAAAAAACACCTGCCGTTGATGTGATCGTAGAAGGAGATCATAAGACAGACGGAGCTCATTATTGTTTTTCTAACGAAGGAAATTCTGTGGGCGTGGAATGTGCTCGGCCTCGTCATGATTCTGAAACGCTCTCTCAAGTCAAAGGAGTTCAAGATTCTGGGTCAGGTAAGCAGCCTCTTTACCTAAGTGCTTTGCAATTCATGTTTAAATCCTCAGAGAAGGATTTAGCTCTTTCCAAAGTCGTTTTTGAAGGAGCAAGTGTTGAAAAGGCTCCTCTTTCTTTTAATCCTCAAACGGGAGATCTAAATAATGTTCCGGAAAATAAAAAAATAAAAATCTCTTATGGTGCCTCTTGTAAGTTGAGTGATGAAAATGCTGTTGGTTTTGATTCGTTGTCGTCTGCTTTAGGTAAAGAGTTTTACTTGTCGGGTGTGTGGTCTTTTGCGCGCACCAAAAGAAAAGTTTTTGCTGAAGAGCAACTTTCACA
>JBAXJW010000254.1:0-2326 GCA_037137635.1 bacterium
GTATGGTATTGTGATATGCGATTATCTTATCCAGATATTGAAAGAAAATCGCTTGTTGACAAATTATTTAAAACCATCAAAAAAGAAAATATAAAATTTATTTTGATGATTTGATTGTTAAGTGCTTCCAAATATTTTTCATCTTAATTTTTCTTTGGATTGACGAATCTTTTATGTTAGATAAAATAAACTGAATATTTGTCAAAGAAAAGTCCGGAGAAAAACTCTACCGGACTGTTTAAACTCAATAAAATTCAACTTGCACTTCCGGCAATATTGAGAACGATTCTGCCATCGATTTGTCCAGCTTTCATTTTATCGAAAACTTCGTTGATATCTTCTAATTTTGCAGCCGTTACAGTTGCTTTTACCAGTCCTTCATTCGCAAAATCCAGTGCTTCCTGAAGGTCTTTTCTTGTTCCGACAATCGAACCTCTTACGGTAATTCTTTTCAGTACCGTTTCGAAAATCGGAATCTCAAAAGAACCAGGGGGAAGACCATTTAAGGCAATGGTTCCTTTTCTTCTAAGAACGTCGATTCCCTGTTTGAAAGCTATTGGGGAAACAGCAGTAATCAATGCGCCGTGCATTCCGCCGACTTCCTTATGTAGATATTCTCCAGGATCTGTGTTTTTTGCATTGACCACTAAATCTGCTCCTAATTTTTTTGCTAATTCTAATTTATCATCCGCAACATCAATCGCTGCAACATGCATTCCCATTGCTTTTGCATATTGTACAGCAACATGTCCCAATCCTCCAATTCCTGAAATGGCAACCCATTCTCCTGGCTTTGTTTCTGTCTCTTTTAAGCCTTTATAAACGGTTACTCCGGCACAAAGAATCGGAGCTATTTCTAAAAAGTTGACATCCGATTTTAAATGTCCAACATATCTTGAATCTGCAATCACATATTCCGCGAAACCTCCGTCAACACTATAACCTCCATTTTTCTGGGCTTCACAAAGCGTTTCCCAGCCTGTGATACAATAATCGCAGCATCCACAAGCGGAATATAACCACGGCACTCCCACTGCATCGCCTTCTTTCACGTATGCTTCGGGACCGCACGCGACTACAATTCCTACTCCTTCATGTCCGGGAATCAATGGCATTTTGGGTTTTGCGGGCCAGTCACCGTCTACAGCGTGTAAATCTGTATGACAAACTCCACAGGCAATTACTTTTACTAAGACTTCATATCTTCCAGGAACTTTTACAGGAACTTCTTGGATTTGTAGCGACTGTCCATAGCCTTGAACGACTGCGGCTTTCATTGTTTTTGGGATCATATTTTGTTTTGTTTGAGTTATTTATTAGTTTGTTTAATTTAAATTGATGATTATTTTAACGTCAAAGAGCGCAAAGTTTTTTTTCTAGCTAATCTGTATATTTTTAAGCTCGCAAGGGCGTTTCACTTAACTAAGGTCGCAAAGATTTTTACCTTACAATTTATATTTTTAAAATTCTTGGATTTAACATTCGTTAAGGGTATTTTGAACTTTGTCAAGTTTTTTGAACCTTGACAAGGCTCATAAGATATCCTGCTCATCCGAAAAACACCAGATAAGTGAAAATAAACGTACTTTTTGTGTGAGGGATAGGAAGGGCGGCGAAGAATGAGCCGGTGCGGAGCGAAGCGGAGCACCGAAACGAAGTGGAGCCCTGGATAGCCCGACCGTTTTGCCCCAGACTAAGCTGAGGCAAACGGGCACGCCCTAATATTTAAAATTAAAAGAAACCTAATTTGTTTTTGTTGTAAGAAATCAACATGTTTTTGGTCTGACGGTAGTGATCCAACATCATTTTGTGGTTTTCGCGACCGATTCCTGACTGCTTGTAACCTCCGAAAGGCTCTCCTGCAGGGTAAGAGTGATATTGGTTCACCCAAACTCTACCCGCCTGGATCTGACGCGGAACATTGTATAACTGATGTGCATCTCTCGTCCAAACACCTGCTCCAAGTCCATAAATCGTGTCGTTTGCGATTTTGATACCTTCTTCTTCATCTTTAAAAGTTGTGAACGCCAAAACTGGTCCGAAAATCTCTTCCTGGAAAATTCTCATTCTGTTGTTTCCTTTGAAAATCGTTGGCTGGATATAGTAACCGTTTTCAAGGCCTTCTCCGACATTGTTGACTTCACCTCCGACAAGAACTTCAGCGCCTTCTTCTTTTCCTAATTTGATGTAAGAAAGTATTTTATCTTTTTGAATCTGAGACGCCTGAGCTCCCATCATCACCGTTTTATCAAGAGGATTTCCTACTTTGATTGGATATTCCAGAGCAAACTGTACACCCTGATTCCGGTTCAAAGTGAACAGTTTT
>JBAXJW010000255.1:0-2323 GCA_037137635.1 bacterium
ATAAAAATACCTTTGCTGGCAACTATTTCTCTACCAGCTTTGATAATCTCTCCTCCAAAAAGAAAAAAACCGATTTCGTAAGCTACCCTTCCAACAATCTCGCCCTTTTCTTTTGCAGTCCCATTAATAAGGGTGTCAGCGCTTTCTTCTGCAAGACGCTTTATGAAATCTGAAACATGGTGATATGCAGAAACAGTTGACGTTCCTAAAGTTGAGGCCATTTCTGACAAATGATCTCCGGTAAAGAAATTCCCGAGAGCAATTTCTGCATCGTGCAGAGTCAGCTCAGGGACTTTCTTCAAAGAAGACGCTACAGACGAGCCAACAATTTTCATTACTGTGCCCGATAGTAAAATCAAATCTTTTACTCCATATGCTGTATCTTTCAGCCCATGCCCAACTCCCAAAGCAAATCCATACGTAAAATCCGCAATAGGTTTGATCTGGCCTAAAAGCATCACTGCCCGATTTTGATCACTCACCCACAACTTATCTGCAAGGATATGTGCTTCAGCTAAAGATCGAGACAGAGTTTGATAATCGTTTCTAAAGTTATCTCGATCTGAGCCAGAAAGGTATTTAGAGTTTTCATTAAAAAGAGCAACTGACTTAGCCGTTAAATCCAAACCAGAAGACAAAGCCTTGCCCTGCTCTGAATCTTTGGGAATAAAAAAGATTCCTTCCTGAGCACGTTCCAAATCTTTTTGCGTGAGTCGATCTAATCTATTTAAATTTGATGGATCTGACTTTTGAGTTTCATCAGAGCGAAGAATCTCCGCTAATTCCTGATAGCCCGCTTTTGTCATAGGGTCAGAGGATTTTCCAAATTCACCAAAAGGCGATGATTCTTTTACAAAGTTTTCACTTAGAGATGGGTAGTTTTTTAATTTTTGGCTATCTAAAAACTTTTCAACTTGCACTGAAACTGGATCGTCAGAAGTCTGAAGGCTTTCTGCAAAAGCTTTATGATCTTGAATGATACCCTCAAAGTCTCGTGAGTTTATTTTACCGTCCGGGCTATTTGCCCAACTCAAAAGTTCTTTAGTAAAGCGCTCGATATAACGAAGATATCGCTCTCTCTCGATGGACAAATTGTAATTTTCAATTTCTTGAAAATCGGCTTTACTTGTTAATAACTGATAAGAGGCAGCTGCCTCTAATTCTGTTTTAACAAGCAACATGTGGTTGATAAAAGCTGAGGCTTCACGTCCTTTTTTAGAACTAAGATTTATCTTATATTCTTTTGCATTCTCAAAAACTTTTAAAAGTCCGTTCTCATGCACAAAATCTTTTTGAAGTCGCGTTTCCCAATACTTTGCAAGCTCGACTTTACGCTCATATCCCTTGAGGACCTCAACTTCTTGCTGCCAAACTTTTAGATTTTCAACCAGCTCATGATAATCATTTTTACTTATAGATTCATTGATTGACCGAAAGGGAGCGTCTACAATATCTTGGCTCACACCCACTGGTCTTTCTTCTCTCTCACGCTTCCTTTGCTCAAGCTGAGCCTCAATAGATTTATTTTGATTTCTATTTTTTGAGATTACAGAACTCACTTGGTCGAGCAAAAGTTTACGATTACTTTCGTATTCAACTCTTCGTTGATCAGGAGTTTTAGCCATCCAAACCTGAAGATCTCGAGGAGAAATGCTTTCCTTTTTAGGACCCACTACTTTTTGATTTTTTTCGGCTCCAGATCCTAATTGACCAGAAGGAACATATTCGTAATTATTTCTGTAAAGATTCAAATCGGACTGGGCATACGCCATCGGATTTATGCGATTATTCCAAACATCAACGGGAATTGCTCGGTATGAGCCTGAAACTTGAGAATTAGAAGGTGCGACCTTGAATGAATTGGGATTGATATAAGTCAGATTTGACCGAGAGCTTGAATCAACTGTATCGGGCTTGGATTCAGAAACTTTTCTAGGCTGACGGTTCATTGGAATATAAAACACACATCTTCCATCAACAAATTCGAAGTTTCGTGCGCACAGATCAAAGGAAGCTTTTAACTCAGCAGAACTAAATGATTTAAAATCAGAAGCGTCGATTGGCCTCTTCACTAATCCGTCTGCTAGTGTATTATCAAAAGTCAAATGCACAAAGAAAACTGATAATAAAAATCTTTTTAATTTCAATGGCATATGAACACAGACCTGTTGAGGCTAAATTTAATTGCCTCAGCCAGGCTTTTACCCTAATATTTTGCGCCATGTCAAACCCTGCCAATACATCAAAAAAACTCTAAGTTAGGACACAGCAAGAAACACATGAATAAGCTTCTTATTATTTACTCATCTCTCTTGTTTTCTCT
>JBAXJW010000256.1:0-2312 GCA_037137635.1 bacterium
TTTCTGAACTACTTTTCTGATCAAAAAATTTATCAAGATATTGATACTCTTCAGCTCCTCTGGTGAATTTCACCTGAAATACTTCCTTGTCTTTTGAAGTCAAAAGACCCATAAGCCTTTCGTCTTCAGCTTTTCGAAAAGCATTTGGTAACGAAACATTTGAATTCGCCTCTCCTAAAACACCGCTTGACACCAATCTCTTTACCTTCACTCTTTCACTCGCCAACGCATTTCTAGATGGCCCATCTAAATCTTTATACCCCGGATGCAAAACATCCATTGCCTCTGCAATTTTCCCCTGAAGTTCATCAATAGATCCTTCTAAAGTTTTGCTGTATTTTGGATCCGCGTGAAGATTCATTAACTCTTGTACTCGAGGATCTTCAGCGGAAAGGTTCAATTCTTTCGCAATCTTTGCAGATCGATCACCGTCAGACAGCGCCATGTTTTCTGTAATTAGCGCTCTTTTCTCGGGAGTCATCTCTGCAAACCTTTTTTTAGCAAGGACTTTTTTCTCGGATGAAGTTTCTTTTTCTAAAATAGCACCCTCTCGAGCCAAACTCTTCTCGGCACTTAGAGCCCCTTTTTCTGCAGAGCCCAACACGTTCTTTGCACCCGCTACTGCACCAGGCACAAGGGGCAAGCCATTTGTCACACCCTGAAGTAAGACTTGTGCTACACATGCTCGATAATCTGCAGAGAGCTGAGGAATAGCTGAAGATCCAGAATCAGAAGGACACGAAGATTCTGTCTTAGAGCTATCATCTTTAGGCTGTGCACTTGAAAGTTGATTCAAAGATTTTGAGCAATGCTCGTAGGCTTCTTTTCCACCTTGACCTAAAGACACCAAATCTACTCCGACAAGTGCGTTACTAGCCATTCTTGCTCGGCTCGCAAATTGAGCTGCTTGAACTGCCGTCTCCGCTGAAGTGGAAGCCAACTTAGCCGTTGCCGCAATAGATCCCAATCCCATAGTCCCAATCGTCAAAGCCGTTCCTACAGCTAAATCCTTTAAAGCCTCATTTTGATTCTCGTGAACTTCTCTAATCTTCTGACGACACTCCACGGCCCCCAGATAAGATTGAACATGCGAATCCTCTACTGACAAACCCGCTCCTCTTTTAAAAGCTTGAATGTTTAACGGGGGAGCAGACTTCATTGTTTTATCAAAATGATCACACGAACCACCCTTGCCGCTCATGCAACGAATTCCCTTTTGGTAATCATTAAATTGCTCAGAGATCTTCTTACGGCTTTCTTCCAACTGTGACCTAAGAGCTTCTTGAAAATTTTGTTTTGAAGTTTCAAACGTGGATTTAAACCCTTTACCCGTCAAGGCGGGATACATAGCCTCAAGAGCTAAAATCTTTTTCTGATTTTCAGAACTTTTATCTGACCGCTCTTTCATGGCCGATATCTGAGCAGGATTTGAGACATATCCTGGCCCCATACTCATTGCTGATAAAGCGTTCGAAGAATTTAAGTTACTCACTTCTTTTTTGAGAGCTATGTATTGCGGATAAATATCTTGTATTTCTTTAGCCTGTTGCTCCAAACCTCCACGAGCCTGACAACTTTTTAGCTTTTTGCAATTACCCTCCAAATGAGGCATCCCACTTTGAGAACAATCTACATCTTGCAGTGAATTTTTTCCTAAAATCGAATCAATAGCAGCCATATTTTCCAAAGAAGACAGAGACGCCATTTTCAACCTAGCTGTATTCGAATGATATTCAGCTACCAAAAGTTTTTTTCGCTCTGGATCTTGAACCGAACTTAAACAACTTTCAGAAAGTGATTCGCCTTTATCCCCAAAGCTTGTCATTGGATGAGACGCCAATCGCTTAGAAAGCTCTGCTGCGTCCGGTGTATCTGTGAGTTTTGAAAGAGCATTTGAGCAGTAATCATCAGAACTTCCTGATTTTTTACCAACCCAATTTCTGATTCCTATTTTTGAATCTTCTTTTACTTGCTCTATGAGATAACTCGGGCAAACATTAGATGCTGTGACATTTTTTGAGTCCTTCCAAAAATCACTCGCTTGAGAAGCAGATTCATTATTTTCTTGAGATTGATTTCCAATATCATGACTATGCTCATGACCGTGGGGAGAACCCACTTCACTTTGTAAGAGGGTTTTTGAAAACAAAAAACTCTGAAAAAATACAGTTGTTATTAAAAAAGCTCCAAAAAACCTTGGAGAGAACAAAGCTTTTAACATTTAATCTTTTCGTACGAAGATAAAAAAACCTTAAAACATTAATGGTTAAACTTAAGTTAATTGACCTTTAGCAACCAAATAAAATTTACTT
>JBAXJW010000257.1:0-2307 GCA_037137635.1 bacterium
AACATGTGGAAATTCCTTAGAAGATATTACATGCTAGCTTTAATTTTATTTATTAATTGTTCTTTTTTGATTTCAATGTTACTAAACCCATCTCCAAGAATTCAAGGATTCCTAGTACCTACTTTTGAGCCCAACGTTGTTGATCATGCAGAAACTTTATCCCCTGAAGAAAAACAAAGTTTAAATCTAGCTATTCAAGAACTTCGCACTAAAGCAGATGTTTATGCTGCGATTTATCTTTTTAAAAATCTCGACGGTGAAACGATTGAAAGTGCTGCAGAAAAAACATTCAGCAAATGGCAACTGGGTGAAAAAGATAAAAATAACGGTATTCTTTTAATCTTTGCCATCAACGATCGCAAGGCGCGCATAGAAACTGGCTACGGCCTTGAGGGAAGCATAACAGATATTCAAGCAAAACAGATTTTAAACAACATTATCCTTCCAAACTTTAAGTCAAAAGAATATGCAAAAGGTTTACTGTCTGGCTTAAACTCTATTGAATCTTTCGTTTCAAAAAAATTCGATTCACCCATTCCTTCGATAAAACCAGACGAAGAAAGCAACCTAAACTCTAAAAAAGGGTATCATCTTTGGTTGGTATGGGCCATGATAGTGCTAATAATTCCTTTTCTTGATCGTTTTTTAAATCTTTTAACCGGAAACGCTCCTCGAGATAAAACTGCAACAATGGGAAAAAAAATATTTTACCTTCTCTTTTCAAGCGAGTTTAAATTTAATTTAGTGGTAACATGTTTTCTTCTTGTTAATCCTGGTATTTTTATTTTTTGCCTTCCAATCATTGGAATACCACAAGAATACACTTCACAATTCCTTGAAGTTTTTAAAATCTGGACACTCTTCTTACTCTTCGTTCCCCCTGTGCTCAGCACGTTGGCCTACTTTATGGGAAAGGGACGAAATGATAAAAATCCTGTTTTTCAAAAAAAAGGTTTGGGCTTATTCTTATTCTTTATTAATTTGCACGAACCACAACCACTCTTAAGAAACCTTCCACACTTTGTTTTATTGCCAGCGATCACGCTATTATTTAGATATGTTCCTTCACTCCTTTTCAATGTTGAAAACTTTTCGGCTCCTTGGATCCCAATGTTTCACAACATAGCTTGTTACCTTTTAGTCCTTAACTACAAACGCCTTCATCCCACCTGGAGCAAAACTGCCTATTTGCGCATATTAGCTAAAGAGCGACTTTATAAAATAAAATATCGAGTTTACGGAACACGCACAATATTTGGAAAAAAATTTACTTACACTCGCTCTTCACACGCTTCGAGTTCGAGGAGCTCATCTTCTGGAGGCGGAAGATCTTCTTCTGGAGGCGGAAGATCTGGGGGCGGAGGAGCTTCTTCAAGTTGGTAGTGTAAAAAATCTAATGGCTTTCAAAAAAACTATTTCAACAACAACATTTTTTTTATTGATAAGTTCTTGCGGAATTCAATCAATCCCAAGACAAATGAATGAAGTAGAAGCATCTTGGTCAGAAGTACTGAATCAATATCAACGCCGAGCAGACTTAGTACCTAATCTTGTAACCATTGTGAGTGGTTATGCTAAGCATGAGAGTGAAGCATTAGACAACGTAGTAAAAGCACGTGCCAGAGCGACTAAGTTCAAGCTTGAAGTTAATAATTTGAACGAAGACAATCTAGAAAAATTTCAAAAAGCCCAAGCCGGGCTACAAGGTTCTCTTTCAAAGCTTCTTGCCATTTCGGAAAGCTATCCCTCGATTAAAGCTGATCAAGGTTTTCGTGACCTACAAACTCAAATTGAAGGTACTGAAAATCGCATTACTATTGCTCGAAAGCGCTTTATCGAAAGTGTCAAAGAATTCAATAATCTTATATCTGTATTTCCAACAAACATGACCAACTCTTTAATATTTCACCATAAACCAAAGGCTCAATTCTCAGTAAGTGAAGAAGTTCAGAAAAATAAAAAAGTGAAATTTTAAAAAAGAAATAGCCACTTATAAGTGAATACCTAAAGAGGATAGGATTTTTTAATGGGGTATTGGGAGTCAGAGCAGAGCGATATTTGTCAAGAAGTGGGCAAAAAAGTGGCGAGTTTTGGGAGGCTTTTGACTTTTTTGAAGGGTAAAGGCTGAATATACAGTTGGCAGTGTCGGAAGCGGCACTTTTAGGAAAAGCGGAGTCACCCGTGTCTAGTCAGTTAAGTTGAGAGAACTCGTCGTATTGAGAGGATTGGTCCCAGAATTCCTCTTGTCGTGAGATTTTGCTGGGAGCGATGGGCGGAGCGCGGGCGGGAAGCCCGAGGTGGGTGAGG
>JBAXJW010000258.1:0-2299 GCA_037137635.1 bacterium
ACATTGGGGAGTGCTTCCGCAGTTTTTTTATTCGCAAAATTTGCCTGTTGATTGGTCATGGTCTCGAGCGCTTCTTCTTTTTGCGCTGAGCTTGTTGACGGTCGCTATGGCGAGTTTTATTCCCGCGAAACGCCTTTATTCTTGGGATATAGCCACTTTATTGCGCTCTTAATCAAGCTTTCGTTCTTGAGTGAGGAGGGGCTTTTTGTTAGCTTTCCATTCAGCGCGAATCGGAACAACGCAGGAGCTGAAAGGCTCTTGAGGAAAGTCCGGGCTCCAATGAGTGCCGCAGCATCGCTGTCAGAGACGATGCCCGAGGATCCGTGGTTGCAAAACCTATACGGCGAACTCGAGGAACAGTGCAACAGAGAGAATGTCCGAAGTGATGATCCAGCAAGACAGGAACGGGAGTCTGTTGGGGAACTGGTCGGAGTGAAAACAGGCAAACTCTGCGGGGAGCAAGATCAAATAGGAGAGAAGTTGTGCACTCGCAACGTTAAACTCTCGGGTAGATCGCTTAGAGGAATGTTGTTCTCCTTAGTGTGTGGGGCCGTCGGTCCTCGAAGCTAAGAAGACAGAACCCGGCTTACAGATTCGCGCAACCGCCCTTTTTTCTAAGGGAAAAAGCCACGAGACAACATCGCTTTAGAGAGGCGATCGATACCGCAAATCAAAGCCGCGGTTCTCATGTTTACTTTTTTCTCAATCGAAACAGCGTAAACTTTTGCGAAAGTATTGCTCATGATTTCGAAAAGTTTGTTGTTCACTTCTTTTTCAGTCCAGAAAAGTTTTTGAATTCCTTGTACCCATTCGAAGTAAGAAACAACCACGCCACCCGCGTTTGCTAAGATGTCAGGAATTACGAAAACGTTTTTTTCGAAAAGAATTTCGTCTGCAGCACTTTCAGTTGGACCGTTAGCACCCTCTGCAATGATTTTTGCTTTAATTTTAGCAGCGTTCTTGTCTGTGATCTGACTTTCCAGAGCAGCAGGTATTAAAATATCGCAAGGAAGTTCGAGGAGTTGTTCGTTAGAAATAGCTTCTGCTTCAGGGTATCCGCTTAAAATTTTGTTCTTAGCGATATAAGCGCTTACATGATCAAGATCTAAACCTTTTGGATTGTAAATCCCGCCTGTGTAATCAGAAACGGCGACAACAGTTGTGCCGATCTTTTGCATTTTCTTAGCAGCAGCGCGGCCTACGTTTCCAAAACCTTGAACCGCAACTTTTGTATTTTCGTCAAGCTTGATGTTGAGCACTTTGCTCGCTTCGATGATTGTATAAACAACACCGCGACCGGTTGCTTCTTCGCGGCCCAAGCTTCCACCGACTTCAATTGGTTTGCCAGTGACAACACCTGGGACACAGTAACCTAATTCTTGAGAATAGGTGTCCAAAATCCACGCCATTGTTTGGCTATCTGTTCCAACGTCTGGAGCAGGAATATCTTTTTCTGGCCCTATGAACGGGAGGATCTCTGTTGTGTAACGACGAGTGAGTCGTTGTTTTTCTCCGCGAGATAGTTTGCTGGGGTCAACTGCAATTCCACCTTTTCCGCCCCCAAGAGGGAGGTTCATGAGAGAGCATTTGAAAGTCATAAGCATTGCAAGAGCTGCAGTTTCAGAAAGAGAAACGCTCGGATGATAACGGATACCGCCTTTTGCGGGGCCCATACTCAAACTGTGGTGAACGCGATAGCCTTCAAAAACTTTGATGTTTCCGTCGTCCATGCGTACAGGCACGCTCACGATGAGCGCGCGCTTTGGCATTTTTAGCCGTATGAGTACGTTGGGGTCGAGGTTCATGACCTGTCCCGCGTATTCAAGTTGTTTCACTGCATTTTGGTAAAATGTACTTTCTTCCCAGATCATTATGGTTAAATATAGTCAAAGAACTGTGTGGAAATCTAGAGCAGCTTTTGAAAAGAGCACTTTTTTTCAGCGCCTCAAGTTACAAGGCTTTCATCAAAGCTTTAACCCAAGCTTTAACATGGATGGTCTATGGGACGTTTATCTTTCGGGAGACCTTCGACAAAAACGATCATTCCGTATAAATTCCCTTCGCGCTGTTGAGCTTGTTGATTTTACATCAGCGCGTTTCCGTGTGGGTTCTGCTCTTTCTCGTTTTCCCGATGTCTACGGATTTAATCTTCAAGAGAATGCACACTTTGCGCGACATCCTTTTTGGGGAGCGGGGCTTGCCTACGTGCAAGATCCCGTTGCTCTCGAAATTATCGACGATTTAAATGTGCAGCCTCACATGAAGGTTTTAGATTTGTGTGCGGCACCCGGAGGAAAAT
>JBAXJW010000259.1:0-2283 GCA_037137635.1 bacterium
TAATTACGCGTTCTTGATAATCTGACGAAGAACGTAGGGCAAAATGCCTCCATGCTTAAAGTACTCAACTTCAATAGGAGTATCCAAACGAGCTTGAACAACAACACTCATTTGTTTGCCATCTTTCACATATTCCAAAGTGATATCTTGTCGTGGATTTAAATCTCCACCTTTTAAGTTGATACTAAAAACTTCAGAGCCGTCGAGACCCAAGCTTTGAGCATTTGCTCCATTCTTAAAGCAGCAAGGCAAGATTCCCATACCCACAAGATTGCTTCGGTGAATACGTTCAAAACTTTCAGCAACAACAGCCTTCACTCCAAGCAACATCGGACCCTTTGCAGCCCAATCACGAGAACTTCCTGTTCCATACTCTTTACCGCCAAAGATAATCATCGGCCATTTTTGAGATTTGTAATTCTCAGAAGCTTCAAAAATAGAAACAACTTTTCCATTTTGTGAAAAGTCTTTTGTTAAGCCACCTTCCACACCGCCCAACATCAAGTTCTTGATGCGAACGTTTGCAAAAGTTCCACGAGTCATAATCTTATCGTTTCCACGACGACTTCCATAGGAGTTAAAGTCCTTTGAATCCACTCCGTGATCTAAAAGAAAACTACCTGCAGGAGAATCTTTTCTAAAACTTCCCGCTGGGGAAATGTGATCAGTCGTTACAGAATCTCCAAAGATACCCAAGACTCGAGCGCCAGAAATGTTTTCCAACACAGAAGGCTGTAATTTAAAGTTTTCAAAGTACGGCGGGTTTTGAATATAAGTACTCTTCTCATTCCACTTATAAAGATTTCCTACAGTCGATGGAATTTCATTCCACTCAGGATTCATTTTTACAAAATCAGCGTATAACTCTCTAAACACTGAGGCCTTAAGCGTTTTCGCCATCACATCGCGAATTTCATCAGACTTAGGCCAAATATCTTTCAAATAAACATCTGCGCCTTGCGTGTCTTTTCCAAGAGCTTCCTTCGTAAGATCTCTCTCAACAGATCCAGCCAAAGCAAAAGCCACCACAAGAGGAGGCGACATCAAGAAGTTACTTTTCACCGCAGGATGAACGCGTGCCTCGAAGTTTCTATTTCCCGAAAGAACACTTGCTACAACAAGATCGTTCTCCAAAATTCCTTTTTCAATGCTCTCATCAAGAGGTCCAGAATTTCCGATACAAGTCGTACAACCATAGCCCACAAGGTTAAAGCCAACCTTGTCTAAGGATGTTTGAAGACCAGATTTTTCAAGATAATCTGTCACCACTCGCGAACCAGGTGCCAATGAAGTTTTCACTCGAGGATGAACCTTCAAGCCTTTTGCAACAGCTTTTTGAGCAAGCAATCCAGCGGCAATCATCACACTTGGATTTGACGTATTCGTGCAAGAAGTAATCGCTGCAATCACAACGTCTCCGTGGTGGATGGGACCTTTCTTTTCGTTTGAAAGAACGAATTCTTTTTTCAATTCATCGCTTTTCTTTTCAAAGCCGCCCTCTTTTTTGCTTTGACCAAAAAGTTTTCGAAAATCATTGCCCATCTCTGGCAAAGAAATGCGATCTTGCGGACGTTTTGGACCCGCCACACTTGGAACGATTGTGCTCAAATCAAGCTCAATCACCTGAGTGAAATCAATATCTTCTTTTTTAAGAGGAATTCCAAAAAGTTCTTGTTGTTTATAGTAGTCGCCAATGAGTTTTACTTTTTCAGGATCGCGTCCTGTGAGATTAAAATAATTCAAAGTTTCTTCATCCGTAGGGAAGAAACCCATCGTCGCTCCATACTCAGGAGCCATATTCGCAACTGTTGCACGATCCGGAAGAGAAAGCGCTACAGCTCCAGGACCAAAGTACTCCACAAACTTTCCAACAACTTTTGTCTTACGCAAAAGCTCGGTGAGTGTGAGAGTAAGATCAGTCGCCGTCACACCTTCTTGCAATTTGCCTGTGAGATAAACACCCACAACTTCAGGAGTTAAGAAGTAAAGAGGCTGACCCAGCATTCCCGCTTCGGCCTCAATTCCACCCACACCCCAACCTACAATTCCAAGACCGTTGATCATCGTTGTATGCGAATCTGTTCCCACAAGAGAGTCAGGATAGAGAACTTGATTTTGTTCAAAAATTCCACGAGCAAGATACTCAAGATTGACTTGGTGAACGATTCCGATTCCAGGAGGAACAACCTTAAACGTATCAAAAGCGCTTTGTCCCCATTTCAAAAATTCATAACGCTCGCGGTTGCGTTCAAATTCTTTTTTCAAATTCATTTTATAAGAATC
>JBAXJW010000260.1:0-2281 GCA_037137635.1 bacterium
AGCCATTCTTCCCGTTGAAGATTTATTTATAAAAAACGGGCTCACTCTAACGAAAAAAGATTTTCTTGAACCCATCTTCAATTACTACTCAAACAGCGAAGGCAAACTCATCTCAATGCCCTTCAACTCTTCTACTCCCATTGTTTATTACAACGAAGAATTAACCAAAAAACTGAATATTAAAAAAATTCCCGAAACATGGGACGAGCTTTTTCAAAGTGCCAAAGAAATCCACAACAAATCCGGTCTTTGCGGACTTGTGTTTGGTTGGCAAAGCTGGACCTTGATCGAAAACTTCTCTGCCATCAACAACATCGCTCTTGCGGACCCTGAAAATGGATTCAAAGGATTAGATGTCAAAATGAATTTAAAAAATCCAGAGATCGTCCAAAACATTTCTCGAATTGCAGCCGCTATTCAAAAAAAGGAATTTATTTTTCAAGGACGTCGAAGCGAAGCTCCTCGAGTCGCTTTTCTCACAGGAAAATGCGTTTACTTTGTGGATTCTTCTTCAAGTATTGGAACACTTAAGAAGGTAGCTAAATTTCCATGGGGCACAGCCTTTCAACCTTATTTAACGAACAAAAAACCTTCCAATAGTCTTATTGGAGGAGCTTCACTCTGGGTTATGAAAGGCCACTCCGAAAAAGAGTACAAAGCTGTTGCGCAATTTTTATACTTTCTCACAAAGCCAGAGGTTCAAGCAGAGTGGCACCAAGGCACAGGCTACCTTCCCATCACCTACTCCGCCTATAGGCTGAGTGCCTCAGAGGGTTTTTATGCAAAGAATCCACAACAAGAAACAGCCGTGAAGCAACTTTTGCGCGGACCTATCTCAACAAATTCTCGAGGAATTCGCCTCGGTAATTTTAGCCAGATACGAGAAGTGATCGAAGAAAATCTCGAAAAAATTTGGGGCGCGAAAGTCAGCCCTCAAAGGGGTCTCGAGGATGCGGACAAAGGATCGAATCTTATTTTGAAACGTTTTGAAAAACTAAGAGGCTCTTTTCAATGATTAAAAAAGCTCGCTTTCAAAATCCATATCTGCCTTATCTGTTACTCGCTCCCCAAATATTGATCACTCTTTTGTTTTTTATCTATCCAGCCTTTGAAGCACTGAGGCAGGCTTTTTTCTTGAGCGATCCCTATGGAGCTTTTGCTCGCTTTGTAGGACTCGAAAACTTCCAAATGCTTCTTGGCTCACAAGATTTTTGGGCTTCGCTCTTAAGAAGCCTCACACTTGGAACGGCCACTGCTTTTCTTTCAATGAGCGCAGGACTCCTTCTTGCAGTTCTTGTCACCCGACTCACGTGGGGCAAGAACTTTGCTCAAGCGCTTCTTATTTGGCCCTACGCCTTAGCTCCTGCGGTATCAGGAGTTTTGTGGATGTTTCTCTTTCACCCCTCTTATGGGGCACTTGGTTACCTCGTGACGAAAGCGGGTATCGACTGGAATCCCGTGTTGAATGGAACACATGCTTTTGTGCTCGTTGTTTTTGCAAGCAGCTGGAAACAAATCAGTTACAACTTTGTCTTTTTTGTAAGCGCGCTTCAGGGAATTCCCAAAAGTGTGCTCGAAGCTGCAAGTCTTGATGGAGCCACTCCCTTTAAAAGATTTTGGCACATTACTTTTCCACTTTTGAATCCCACTATTTTTTTCTTGGTGACCATGAATATGGTTTACGCGCTCTTTGATACTTTCGGCACTATTCACAGCACAACTGAAGGAGGCCCGGGAGGCGCCACCAAAACTCTTGTCTACAAAGTATACTCAGATGGATTTATTGCCCAAGACCTTGGGCTCTCTGCTGCCGAAAGCGTGATCCTTATGGCGATCACTCTTTTCTTAACTTGGATTCAATTTAAGCGCTTTGAAAAAACAAAGGAATCTAAAACATGAAAGAAAAAAACCTGACTTTAGATCTCCTCACGTACACACTTCTTGCTTTGGGACTCGCAACAATTCTCTTTCCTCTTTACTACACGTTTGTTGCGGCTACTTTGAGCTTACAGGAAGTCACCAATGTTCCAATGCCCCTTCTACCCAGCAGCTCACTGATTGAAAACCTTAGCACTGCGTGGAACAAAGCGAACTTAGGCAACAAACTTTGGAACTCATTTCTTGTTTCAAGCATCATTACTTTTGGAAAAATATCTGTTTCTCTTCTTTCAGCTTTTGCAGTGACGTATTTTGATTTTCGTTTTCGCAAATTCTTTTTTTGGATGATTTTCATCACTCTCATGCTGCCTGTAGAAGTACGCATTCTTCCGACCTACGAAGT
>JBAXJW010000261.1:0-2279 GCA_037137635.1 bacterium
ATGATTTTATGATCGGGAAATCGATCAAGGTTAGCCGCCTTGTTGGCGTCAATATCAGTTAAAAGAACTTCGATACCATCTGTGGTGTTTGAAACTAAATAAAATATTCGAAACTTTCCCTCTCCAAAGGGCCATGTTCTGTCCCCTGTTTTCTCTTCTGCATTTGGTGTGGTTGGGTTGTTGCGAATAAACTCAATAACGGTACTAAGTTGGTCTAGAAACTTGTCTAAGTCGGAAAGTTCTTTTCTGGTATTAAAGATAAAATTCTCAATCAAGTTTAATGCAATTTCAAAACTTGGAGTTGCTTTAATCTTTGTAAGCTTTGTCATTTCCGAAAACGAGTTAATCGTTTTTCTTTAGATATTTCAAAGTCTTTTGCTTTTCCCTCTAACGCTTGGCTTGAGGAAAGTAATCGTCGTTGAAGAGATCTAATTTCTTCCAAGAGTGCCTCGTAGTGAGATTCGTTCATCAACACAAAGGAGTCTCCATCTCGTCTTTGAATGCGGATAGGCGTTTCCCCAGCACGATCTAAATATGTTTTAAGCTCAGATCTAAATTGCCTAGGATTTGTGTTTTCCATAAGGATAAGTGTACCACTATGTGTACACATCCGCAAGCCATTAAAACTCTCGTGAAATTCAACACTTAACTCTTCAGTTGAATGACTTCTCCAATCATCTTCCTTGGATTGTGTAAATCAAGATCACTTGTGATTCCCTTGATGTCTACTCCCGCTTTTCGAATGTAAATCTCCATAGTCTTTAGATCTTTCCATCCACCCATCTTCATGACTTTGATGGGCTCAGTGCCCTTTGTGAGCATCAGGGTGGCCCATGTTGCTCGTAAGTCATGAAATCGAATTGATGGAAGACCGATACCAAGGAGAAATTTTCGAAGTTCGTTAGCTTGTATGCCTCTATCCCAGTTATAGACTCTTGGTAAAACAAAGACATCATCAGGTCTTAAAAGTTTAAGTTCTTTAAGGATAAGCGAAAGGTTGGGAGCAATTTCCACAATCCGATCGTCACCAGACTTTGTGCTTTTAAATCCGTCCTTTGCGTTCCAAGAAGAATCAACAAGGATGAAGTTGTTCTCAAGGTTTACCTTTTCCCACTTAAGAGCGTAGAGCTCACCGTTTCGCATCCCTGTATAGAGTGCAAGAGTCCAGTGATAATACCAAGGGTTCTCAAGTTCCTTGGCTGCTTCCAGAAACTTTTTAACTTGTTCTAATGTTAGGCAAAGCTTTATCTTATCGCCGACTCGAAAGTGAATTTTTGGAACAGGGTTTCTGTCCAAAATGCCACTATCGACAGCAAAATTAAAAGCACCTCTAATAAACTTCAACACACTTTTTTTATGAGATTCGGAGTATCCGTTTAAATCGTTACGGATTAGATCACGAATTTCTTGTGTGTTGATTTCATCTGCAAGTCTATTTCCCCAAAGGTGAAATGTGTGACTTGCGAGATTAGTATAGTAGTTTTGCTGTGTTTTTGATGACCACTCGCCTTGTTCGTACTTTGTCGCTGTGTAAGTTTGGACAATGTCTTTCCATTTAGGAAAGCAATCGTAAAACTTTTCGTTGAGCCTAATTAAGAGCTCTTTCTCAGCGCGAAGTGCAATTGAACGTGTCTCGCATCTTTTTCTTATCGAGACTGGTTGACCCGAAAACGGATTGCGTTTTGAAACAAACGCTTCCCATTTCTGGATCTGTGTGTTGAATTTGATACCCATACAACATCACCTCCTCTTTTATTAGCGAGTAAATGTTCACGAAGATCGCATACGCGATATCGAACTCTTTTCCCTAATTTGTAAGATGGAATTTTATTAGTGCAAGTTATGTTTCTGAGTGATCCTAAAGACACACGTAGGTAGTCTGCAGCTTCTACCGCAGTTAACCATTCTCTATTTTTCAAAGAACAAAACTTATCTTCTACACATTCTATATCTGATGATTGAGTTTTAGGAATAGTTTCATCAAAAAATAATTTGGACTGTGTAGACTGTGTAGACATTTCCTCAGGATTTTCCATATGTTTTCTCCTCTCGATTATGTGTTTTTGTTTGAATTGTCTTTTTAATTTTTAAATATCCCGAAGTGTGTCCCGTTCTAAAAAAAATAAGCGAAGCGAAAAATAGGAAAAACAAAAACTGAAAGTTTTTAACCTTATTTGTTCTAACCTTGATACCCTCGAACCCGATAAAATCACCATCGGGCTGCCCTCTCTCTACCGGTGTATGAAATACAACATGTGCAACATGTAGGGAGGGAGAGG
>JBAXJW010000262.1:0-2260 GCA_037137635.1 bacterium
TTCTACAGGGTCACTAGAAGTCCGATTATGAACAGAAAGCTCATACAAGTTCTTGTATTTATAAGCGCTTTTAACCTTCAGGCAAAATCTTCAGACGAAATCATTCTTCAGATCAAAAATAAGCTCCCTTCGTTGAGACATGACTTTAAGCAACTCAAATCCAGATCAGAGATGAATCTTTTAAAAGAATATCTCGATGCAAAATACAAAATTGATCCAGAACTTCGAAGCTTATTTGTGATGATTAAAGAATCTGACAAATGGGTTTTCGATAATTTCATTGCCGGAACATTCCCACGAGAATCTCTACAGATACGGATTTCTGAAGTTCTTTCCGAAAAGCATAAAAAAGGTGATGAAATTTTAAATCTTTTTTTGAAACTCAAAGATGATCCAAACTTAAGCTTTGGATTTGATGGATTTGAACAAAACGGATGTGCCGCTCCTACAGCTTTTTTACTTATCATGGATAATAAGAGAGGGCGCGTCGATGGTATCGACCTTAACCCTTGCCAAGAGTAAAATCATTTCACGATCCTTTGGCTGATTGACCTTCCCCTGATACCTGTTAGCCACTTTAGATTCAAAAAATTTCACCCGCCCATAATTTGCGACAAAACTCCTTCAATGAGACTGCAAGATATTCTCCCTCAATATTTCTAGGAGTTCGTTCGTTGCAGACGACAATTTTTTTATCTAACGAAAAATCTTCCTCAAAAGCTTTAAACCCTTTAAGATCATCTTTATCCACGTGACTGGTTGCTTTGACTTCAATTCCAATGAGTTTTTTTGACTTTAATTGGATAATGAAATCTACTTCAAATTGTGAAGTAGATCGCCAGTAGAATAACTCAAAATCGAATCCACAATAGTCTTTATAAGCAATCAACTCTGTAAACACAAAATGCTCAAGAGCCTTTCCATATTCAGGTGTTCCTTTTGCCAGCGCAATACGTCCAGTTAGAAAATTGCAAATGCCCACGTCAAAATAATAAAACTTGGGCGTCGATACTGCTTTTCTGATTTTAGTTTTTTTGAATGGTTCCAAAAGATACCCAATCAATGTGTCTTGTAAAACCTGATAATATCCAGCGACAGTTCTCGGTGAAAGTTGCACATCTCTAGCTACACCAGCAAAATCAAGCTGTTCACTATTTGTGAGAGCAGCAACGTCAAGAAACCTCGAAAAGTCTCCGAGGTTTCGAGCGTATCCCTCTGCCTTGATTTCCTCTTGCAGGTAAACACCAACATAAGCCTTAAGCACACGCTCAGGCGATTTTGCAGTCAACACACTCGGTAACCCACCCCATTGAATAAAACTATCTAAAGAATCAGAAGATTTCTTGTTGGATAGGTATTCTTTCGATGTGATTGGATGCAAAAAGAGCGGGTAGGCTCTTCCCCCCAACAAGTTTTGACCTTGCTTCCTTAACTTACGAGCACTACTTCCAGTTAAAATAAATCGTTGAGATTTATTTTTTGATATCAAGCTGTGTACGACATCAAGAAGCTCTGGCAACTTCTGAATTTCATCTACAATGATTGGTCCAGATTTTTTCTGATCAATGAGCTCTATCAAAAGTGAAGGGTATTTATTTAGGTCTCGAAATAACTCGGGATTGAGAAGGTCAAACAACTGCGCATCAGGAAACAACTTTGTTAGCAACGTTGATTTCCCAGTTTGCCTAGGGCCCAATAAAAGCAAACTAAGCTCTTTTAGTGGGTTTTTAATGTCTATGTTTCGTGAAAACATGGTTATATCATATCTAATTTTCATGAAAAAACAACATATATATGTATTAAAAAATTACACAAAATTTACAAAAGAACACAGCCTAGGCCACGAGCAAAAACCCAGATCCGCTATCGACCTTAACCCCTGCCAAGAGTAAAATCATAATATGATTCTTTGGCTTATTGATCCTATCGAAAAACTTCCACTTGTGAGAGATTCCTCTCTCTTCTTAGCCTATCTACATAACAAGATGGGGTATAAAAATTACTTTACCCATGAGCTTCGACTTAGCAAAAACAAAGTAGAATGCGATGCTTTTCAGATGAACATTTCGCTCGATGTAAATGTTTTTGAAAGTATCTCCGTCAAAGACAAAACACCAACGCGCACCTTTGACATTAGTCGATTCAAGACTCTGTTTTTTCGGCTTGAACCTCCTGTTGATGAAAAATATGGACTCCAAGCACAACTCGCCATGTTTCATCCAAAAGTTTTAAACTCCCCTATTGCCTTGCAAGTTTATTC
>JBAXJW010000263.1:0-2249 GCA_037137635.1 bacterium
TAGATCACTCTGAATGGTATATGTGCCTTGAGTGTTCACGTCTTTAAAGTCTTCTTTTAGTAAGGACCAGAATTGTTTTTTATCATTTTCCTCAACTGGAAAATTGATCAATAATTCGTTTTTATTTCCAGAAATAAAATCAATTGTGATCTTTAAGTTGGCCAGAGGAAGTACCAGGGCTCCTCCACCTTCAAGAATAGAATGCTCTCCAAAAAGCACGCACTTTCCGCAGGCAGAAGCTTTGAGGTTCATTTTCTTGAATGCCCTCTAGATCTAAACAAGCGCATTTAGGCTGAGAATGAGGAGAAGGGTGGCGAGGCTTCTTGCAACAAGAGCGGCAACGATTCCAAAGCGCATACTGATACGAGAACCAATGTAACCCCAAATAAATATCACGATGAAAAGATAAAAGTTTACGGCACCCACTCCAAAACTGAGAGCTTCAATAAAGGCGCTGCTTTTGATTCCCCAGGCAGGAGCAAGAACGTGTCGATAGATGATTTCGCAAGCAGGACTTAGGATGAGTGCCCACGCAAGAAGGCCCGTCATTTTGTAGTGGCTGAGTTCTGCAAGTTGAGAAGTTTTTTCTTTGCAAAACCAAGCAACCAAAATTCCTACGAGAAACATAATAAGACCAATGCCTATACCCATCATCCAAGATCCTGAATTTGGGTTGAGGATTTTTAATTCTTTGCGACTTTTAAGTAAAAGCAAGGCAGTTGCAAGGCAAAGAGGAGCGGCGATAAAAATACGTGTCCAGAAAACATCGCTAAGATGTCCGCCTCCAAAAGACCAAAGGATGGTGAGGCATGAAACAACGTATGCAATAACTTCCATTAAAAATAAGTTAGCAGCTAGAAAGGGGAGAGCCAACTTCGTCTTCCCAGATTTCCGCGTGTGTGGAGCTTTTTTCGAAAAGCTTTTTAACAAGGTGAGCTATGGGTTTTTCTGAAATCAGGTGTACGTTGGGGCCTGCATCAAGGGTGAAGTAGAAATCTCGAGAAGACAGTTTTTGGATTTCTTTTAAGAATTTTTTGCACTCTTCAGTTTGGTATTCCACGGGATGTGGATTGTTGCGCATGATTTCATGCATTTCGAGTGCTTCTTCTTCGATTGTGGGGCCTAAGAGCTGAAGGTTTTTTTCTGAGATGGCTTTTTTAACTTTCTCAAGTCGATCGTGAACCTTCGTTAAACGTTCTTTAAAGAGGGGGCTTAAAGTTGCAAACTTATGTCCGTCAGTACTCGAAACTTTCTTTTCTGTTTTCGAAAAAATAAGAATTGTATCGTATAGCTTCCAGTTGCTTTTGTGGAGGGTGATGCTTCTATCGTTCCACTCAACGAAGGGTCCGTGAAGAGAGCGACAAGCAGAGCCCGAGCCTCTTCGAGCAAGGTTTGCGAGGTCTTGTGTTTTTTCTTGAAGCGCCTTTTGAAGAAAGTCGTTGCCTTCCGTCCAGCTGATAAAAGCACAGGTGAGTGCAGAAAAAGCAGAAGCAGAAGAGGCAATGCCTGTTCCTGTAGGAAAGTTATTTGAAGAAGACAGCTTAAAGGGACTTAGCTTTTTTTGAAGATATTCTTCGATTCGATTGATGTGAGCAGATATTTTTTCATGATCTTTGGGAGAAGCGATTTTGTCCTGGATAAGGAATTCAAAGTTTTGAGCGGCTTCGAGAGTGACTTTTGTTTGAGCTTTTGAAAGAGTCATGCTCAAGGAAGGGTTGAGCCCAATGTTGCGATCATCGTCGCATGTGCTTTCTTTTTTCCCCCAGTATTTGATAAAGGCTATGTTGGGGCTCGAGCTGAGGGTGAGTTTTTTTGCAGAGCTTTGCATAGCAAATTGAGTGTATCAAAAATCTAAGTGAAAGGCACTTTGAGGGGTGGGTTTTGCACTTTCAATCCAATAGCCTTTTTGTTTTATCTCTTTGAGAAGAGCCTCTTGGTATTCGAGTTTTGTCCAAAGCATAAGAGTATCTCCGCCTCCAGCTCCTGTTGTTTTAAGGCAAGTGATCCAATCTTTTTCGATCCATTCATCTTTAAGAGAAGATACAAAATCGGGAACAACGCCGAGCATTTTTAAAAGTTCATAATGTTCATGAATACAAACTTCCCAGTTTCGATATTTAATAAAGTTTTCTGTGCTTTTACCTATTTCAGAAAGTATTCTTTCATTGGGCTCTCTATTCTTGAGGGCCTCGTTCGTTTTCATTTTACGTCCGGTGTGTATGAGGACCAGTTCTTGAGGGAATTCAATT
>JBAXJW010000264.1:0-2249 GCA_037137635.1 bacterium
TAGGATCTGGTGAGTTCTATCGACTCCGTATGGGTGTGGAAAGATCCACAAATCCTCAGCAAGATTTAGCGGATCATGTTTTAAGTCGCTTCGATAAAAGTGAAGAACAAGGTTTGATGAAAATGCTTCAAGGCTGTGAAGACGTATTGTCTGTGTTTTTGAAAGAAGGACTTCAAAAAGCTCAAATGAAAGCGTCAGAAATTAAGCAATAAAAAATATTCATTAAAAAATAACAATTTGGCCAAGTTTTTGTTTCTTATTTTTTTTTTCTTGTCGATTGCATATTCAAGTTATGAAAAACAAGTTTTTTTTGGGTTTATTTTGTTTGGGGCTATTTTCATGTAGTTCATCAAGTGCACCCAAAACAAGTCAGGTAAAACTTTCGCAAGACACGTTTGTTACAATTGGTTCTGGTGCGCGAAATCTTCAAAAAAAAGGAGAAACTGTTGAGCTAAAGGATAATAGTCCCATTCTTTTAGAGTCTCCCGGTTATATAGGAATGCTTATTGTTCCTCTTAAAGATGCTGCTGCTCAATTAGAGCCTACGCTTAAGCCAGTGGATGGGTGGAGTGGCGAGGTTTTTGAAAAAATTGTTAATTCAAAATTAAATGAAATTGTGCAAGAGACAAATGCCATTCAAATTCTTTTATCTTCAGGTAAAGGTAAGGAAGCTTTTGAAAAAGTTGATCTTCTCCAAAAAAAATATCCCCAAGTCACATATCTGAATTTTTATAGAGCAAGTGCTTTATACGTTTTAGGTGAAAAAGAGAATGTAAAAAATGCATTAAAGGTTGCATTAAAAGATTTTCCAGATCAGATAGAGGTTCGAAATTTTTATAAGAGCTTAGGAGGTGTAGAGTGAAAGGTTTATTTTTAGGGTTTTTCATAATTTTTGGTTCCATTTATCTTGTTTTGTCAAAAATGGACACTCATATGTTCTTCAATATGGATGCGATTCTTCTGGTTTTGGGAGGTACGTTAGGTGTCTTCTTCTATGCAACACCTTTTTCAGCACTTTCAACTATTGCGAGAATATTGAAAGCTCTCGTTAAACCTGAGCTTACATCAAAGGTTGTAGGAGGCCAGCTTTTGCAGTTGAGTCACAATAAGGCTGCTAAGTTTGATCGACCACATCCGGTAATTGCCTATGCGCAGGAGCTTTGGGAAAAAGGTGTTGATACTGAAATGTTTCAGGCTTTGCTCATGAAATATGCTCATGAACAAAATAGTTTAAACATGCGTGTGATTATCGCCTTGAGAAACTTAGGAAAATATCCGCCTACGCTGGGGATGTTGGGGACTGTTGTAGGTTTGATTGAAATGTTTGCCAAATTGTCGACTTCTAGTAAAGCTGCACTTGGTCCGAGCTTATCTGTTTCAATGGTTTGTACTTTGTATGGTCTCGGTTTAGCAAACTTTATTGTATTGCCAATTTCGGATCGAATTCAAGTTTACCAAATGGCAGAGGCCGAAACGTCTCAATTCATTTGTAAAATTCTTCTTATGATAGAGCAAGATCATGGAGAATCTTTGATTAAGGACGAGATCCATGTCGCAGTCTAAGTCAAAAAATCTTACCTTTGAAGCTCCCAAAGAGGAGATTGCTGAAGAGGGAAATCTACACGGGTGGGCTGTTTCGTACACAGACTTGTTGATGAACCTCGTTTGTTTCTTGATTATATTTTTTAATCCTGATCCTGTTGAGATAAAGACTGAAGTCTTAGCGAAGACTACTCCTCGACCAGGATATTCCTTTAAAGAAGTGCCTACTTTTGAGCACAAGGTTTTGGATGCTCTCGAAAAAGATCTATCCTCTTTCAATCCAAAAATTGTAGTGACACCAGACGAAGCTGCTTTAACCATAGATTTTGGAGAAAATATTTACGAATTAGGAGCTTATATGTTTCCTTTAAAGCAAGTAGAAAGGTTAAAAGAAATTCTTTCTAAAGTTTATCCAAAATCAAAAGATTTGATAGTGA
Source organism: bacterium (assembly GCA_037137635.1). Lineage (GTDB taxonomy): Bacteria > Bdellovibrionota > UBA2428 > UBA2428 > UBA2428 > CANIGN01. Next base: position 1,980 of record JBAXJW010000264.1, read on the forward strand.
CTTTTGTAGGCCATGCAGATGTCGTTAAAGTAAAGCATCGACCTGGAGCCATTATAGATTCAAACCTTATTTTATCTAATTTAAGAGCTGCTCGGGCTGTTGAAGTTGCTTTGCAGCTTGGTTTTGAACCGAAGTTTGTGAGAGGAGAGGGTGCAAGTGAGTTTTCGCGGGTTACGCGCTCTCTGTCAATTAAGATTTCAGAGAGGAAATCTCTATGAAAAAACTTTCTTTAAAATTAATACTCTTTATATTTATAGGGCTTGGAATTAC
>JBAXJW010000265.1:0-2246 GCA_037137635.1 bacterium
GTTCGGGGATCATTTTTTACTTTTTCTATTTCTCGAGCAATTTTGGCTTTTGTATCTTTATATAAGTTTTCAACTTTTGATAATTTCTGCTCGTTTTCCTTAAAAGCTTTTAAAACAATTTCGTGATTTGCTAAAATTTCTTTAAAGTATTTGAGTATAGAATCCACTCTTTTAATCTCGAAAAGGGTATCTTTAGGATCCGCATGAAGCGGATTATGATCAATCTCATAATCTTCAAAACGCTTCTCTAAAAGAGCCATGTCTTGTTTAGAAATTTTATCTTTTACTTTTTCAAATTCCTCAAGAAATTCGAAGTAACTTTGTTCTAATTCACCTTTTATTTTTAAATTGGGAGCCTTATCCGCTAAATGAGTCACATAAGGATCAAGATCGGATCCCGTGGTAAACTTAAAAACTTGATGAGAAGGTGCGTTCCCTAGGAATTCCTTGCAATCGGGATCTTTTGCGATCAAATAAAGCGCAAAAAAAGACTGAAAAAGCATTCCTCCCAAAAATAAAAACGAGCTCAACTTCAGACGCACAGGCACCCTTCTTTGTCGGAATAAATATCACTCGTTAAAGCCTTAACGCAATCTTAATCAGGCTCTGAAATTTATGAAAATCTAGATAGCCCACTTAAATTCGTATAGGCTCTTTTTGTGTCAAAAACGCCTCCCAAAAAAGCTTCGATAGAGTCTTTCCGCAATATCGGAATCATTGCTCATATTGACGCCGGAAAAACCACCACAACTGAGCGAATTCTCTTTTACACTGGGATGACTCACAAAATGGGCGAAGTTCACGAGGGAGAAGCCGTCATGGACTGGATGGAGCAAGAGCGCGAACGTGGCATCACCATCACCGCTGCCGCAACCACCTGTTACTGGAAAGATTGCCGCATCAATATCATCGATACACCTGGGCACGTAGACTTCACAGTGGAAGTTGAGCGCTCGCTCAGAGTCTTGGACGGAGCTGTGGGAGTTTTTTGCGCCGTGGGTGCCGTGCAACCGCAAAGCGAAACGGTCTGGAGACAAGCCAACAAGTACAAGGTTCCTCGAATTGCTTTTGTAAATAAAATGGATCGTGTAGGAGCCAACTTCCAACGCGTGGTTGATCAAATGAAACTCAAACTGGGCGCAAAAGTTCTGCCCCTGGTGCTTCCTCTTGGAGAAGCTGAGGACTTTGAAGGATTTATCGACTTGGTCGAAGGAAAGGCCATTCGCTGGCCCAAAAGCGATGTCGACGGAAGCCAATTCAAAGCAGAAGAAATCCCAGAAGATTTTTCTACCTCTTACGAAAAAGCTCGTGCGTACATGCTCGAAACTCTCTCCGAAGCTGACGATGACATCATGGAAAAATATCTCGCAGACGAGGAGATTTCTGTAACTGAAATCAAATCCGCGATCAGACGCGCTACCATTGCCCTTAAAGCTTTTCCGATTATTTGCGGATCGTCTTTTAAAAATCGCGGAGTTCAATTTTTGCTAGACTCTATTACACAATACCTTCCAAGCCCTGCAGATGTTCCTGCAGCGACAGGCTTTGATCCAAAGAACACAGAAAAAGCTCTCGCTCGCAAAGCTATCAATGACGAGCCTTTTTCTGCCCTTGCATTTAAAATTTCGCACGATCCCTTTGTGGGTCCCATTACTTATCTTCGAATTTATTCTGGAAAAATTGCCGCTAACCAAAGCTGCCTGAATGTGGTGAAAGACAAAATCGAACGCATTCAAAGAATTTTGCTCATGCACGCTAACAAAAGAACCGAGCTTCAAGAAGCAAGTGCTGGAGAAATTGTAGCGATTGTGGGTCTCCGCCACACTCAAACCGGAGAATCTCTGGCTGATCCCAAGCACCCTATTCTTTTTGAAAAAATGATTTTTCCTGAACCTGTTATTTCAATTGCGATTGAGCCTAAGTCACAAGCCGATCAAGACAAACTCCAAGAAGCTCTCAAAAAAATGAGCTGGGAAGATCCCACGTTCAGAGTCCGCAGCAACGAAGAAACAGGACAAGTACTGATTTCGGGTATGGGCGAGTTGCACCTTGAAATTGTGGTGGATCGCTTGCTTCGAGAAAACAAAGTTCCTGCAAACGTGGGTAAGCCTCAGGTGAGTTATCGTGAGACAATTCGCCAAGAAGCAAAAGGCAGTGGAGTTTGTGAAAGAGATTTCGGTGGGAAAAAACAATTCGGACAAGTGAGCGTGAAGATTTCTCCCTTGGAGCGTGGAAAAGGAATCAAG
>JBAXJW010000266.1:0-2244 GCA_037137635.1 bacterium
GTTACAAAAGGTATCGTGAGTGCTTTGGGTCGCGATATTATTCCCAATGTTTCGGCTGATTTTATTCAAACCGATGCAAGTATTAATCAAGGAAATTCAGGTGGACCCCTGATCAATATGATGGGAGAGGTTGTGGGAATTAACACAGCGATTGATCCACGGGGGCAAGGTTTAGGTTTTGCAATTCCTGTGAACACAGCAAAGAGAGCGATTAAAGCGATCATGGAAAAGGGTAAACCTTCTCATGGTTTTGCAGGCGTAAGTTTGTTTCAAAATTTTGATTTAGAAACTGCAAAGTCTTTAGGGTTAAAAAATGCAGATGGAGCCCTTATTGAAGATGTTGTTCCAGGGCAGTCAGCTGCGAATGCTGGCTTAAAAGCCTACGATGTGGTGACTAAAATTGGAGATCGAAAAATAAATACAAATTCTGATTTTCAAAAAGCTGTCCGAGAGCTTGACCCCAACACAAAGGTAAGTGTTGAATTCCTACGTGAAGGAAAGGTTGCTACCACAACCATGATTTTGGGGGATTTAGAAAAAAGTTCTCAAGTCGCTTCTAATGATATTCGCTCTTTGTTTAAGTCTAGTGGAAATGGAGAAAAAACTGAGTCTTATACAATTTCTCGCGCGGGCTTTGAGGTCGTAAATCTTACAAAAGAGATTCGTACTCGGTGGCGTTTAGCACCGGATGTGAAAGGTGTTGTGATCAGTGAGGTATTGGCAAATACCCCTGCTGATGAAGCGGGAATTGCTCGTGGAGATATTTTAACAGAGATTCAAAAGAAAAAAGTAACAGATGTAAAATCTGTTGAGAAAGCGATTGGTAAAAGCGGAACTTATATTCTAAAAGTTTTGCGAGGTAATACAGTTGCTTTGTTTACTTTGACATTAAATTAATTTTGAAGGATAGGGGATTTCAGTTCGAAGCGTCCGATGGGAGCTTCGAACTTTTCGTTGAGGTTGTTGCGCATTTCAAAGCTTCCTTCCATGCTCCCAGAAGGAGTTTTAAGTGGGCAAAAGCTTGTATACTCGAAAACCTCGCCAGGTTGTAAGAGAGGTTGTTTGCCAACGACGCCTGCTCCTCTAACTTCTTCAACTCCGCCAAATGCATCGCGAATAATCCAGTGTCGATTCATGAGTTGCACAACATCACTGCTAAAGTTTTCAATCAAAATTGTGTAGCTATAAATAAAAAGAGAATTTGTGGGACGCGAATTGGCTTCATCATACTTGGGCCAAATAGAAATACGAACTCCGCGTATTTCGTTAACATAGGAAGATTTTTTAACTTCGCTTTGGCTCATGAAGCATTTTCTCGGCGACGAATAAATTTATCAAAGAAGTCCCAAGTCTTGTCGCTCACTTCATCGAGCTTGAGGATTGTTAAAACATCGTGGCATTTAAAGACAGGATCGTAAGCAGGTTCTCCACAAATGTAGGAGCCAAATTGAAAATAAACAGAAAGAAGGGGAGGGATTTGAGGATTGTCCCCAATGCCAGTGCCCTTAGGAATGCGCATGCTTGGAATAGGCTCAACACCTTTTATATCTAAGGTGCGGCCTAGCTTTTTGATTTCCTCAAAAGTTGCGAGTGCATTTTCATGTGACATGATGGGGAGCGAAGCCAGTCCAAACAATGAGTGGCAGTCTTTAAGATTCATGTAATGGCGAATACCACAAAATAAACACACAAGAGTGCCCTGTTTTCGATATTCAGGAAGGATGCACGCGCGACCCATTTCGAGAGATTTATTAAAATCGAGGGGAAGGTTTTTTATGAAGTATTCAGTTTCTGAATAAAAACCCAGTTCTTTATTCACTTGTGAGCTGGGCATTAATCGATAGGTCCCAATAACTTGGCCGTCTCTTTCGACAAGAAGATGATCGCAGTGGGCATCAAAACGATCTGTATCACGCTTGGTGAGGGCGTTTTCGGGGATGCCTTCCCCTAACTCTTCGTTAAATATCTGATATCTAAGCTTATAAGCTTCATCTCTGTCTTTTTCTGATTGAGCGAGCCTAATTTTAAAGGGACTTAATTCAAGTCCTTCGCCATAGAGCTTTTCAGAGTCTCTGATATCGACCCGTTTCACGCCTAAAGACTAGGTTTTAAAGGACTTTTCGTCAATTAAGAGAAGCCTCTCTTTTTAGACTGTTAAGAACTGTCAAAGCTTTAGGCAACCCTCAAAAACAAGGACAAAAATAGGCCTTCTTAACAAAACAGTCATGATTCTAAGGGCTTCCC
>JBAXJW010000267.1:0-2228 GCA_037137635.1 bacterium
TCTTGTATACTCTGAATGTCGTACTCAATACTCTGGATTTTTTCATAAAAGTATTCAAGATCGATCATTACGTAGAAGCGCCTAGCGGAATTAGCAACATCATAACTGCGGATATAAAAACTATCGATCACATTGTCGTCGTTGACAACGCTTAAATATTGATGGTTGAGGATACAGACCTTATATTTGAGCCCTGTGAGAATAAGAGAGATACGTCTAAGTTGTCGGAAACAGCTCTTAACTACAATAAGTTGGTCACGTTCAACAGACTTTAGTTCTAGATTCATTTTGTATTTGTTTTCAAGATCGGCCTCCATTTCTTCATCATTGACGGCCGTCGCAAGCTTAAGCATGTTTCCATACTTTTTTTTAAGGTCGTTCTTTGACGGATACTCGGAGTATTTCTCGGCGATATTTTCACCCACCTCGAAATCGATAAGATTTAGATTATATATACTCGAAGCCTGTGGTCTAAAACTATATGACCGCGATATTTTTATAAAAATTGTCTCCCCAGTATTAATAGAGTTGCACTTGACATATTCGCATTTTTCAGATATGACAAAGAATGCGTCGATAATAAAGCCAGACTTATATAGAAGTGTCTGGATCTTGTGCAAACTTATAGGCATTTCTAAATATTAAGTTCCTTTAATTATTAGTAAGCCCGTATTTTATAAATTATAATAATAAATAAGGATGACTGAAAATATTCAACTTATTATATTACCCTATACAGCCATATTTTTTCAATTATAGCGATATTTATTTTTATGTATCTGTATTCAAAAAAAAGCACTAATGTTTATTCTTTAACATTTTGTTGTCTTAGTGTTACATCCTCTTCTATCTGGATTCCATATGGTATTCTGGTTAATGATGTTACTATTATTGTTCGAAGTGGTGTTATTATCTTTGTCGGGATTATATATAATAAGAAATAGATATAAAATTTTATAAATCGCGTATTTATAAGAATTCAGAAAAGAAGGCGACTGCGCGTTTTTCATCAATATCGTCGAACATACTTGACACAAGCACCACTTTGTCTGCATCAATAAATTTGATAGTCTTAAAATCTGCGCACTGTCCCTTATCGTCAGAGATCTTGTCAAACTTGTCGTTTGTTGTCGCCAGATGGGTCGCATTTTTCCTTACAATGTCGCGAAGCATCTTGTTTATTCTCAACTCATCGACAACTAGAAACAAGTTGGTTAGTAATAATACGCCGTCAATTTCAAGCGCTGGAAACTTTGTCTTGAAATCCTCCACAAATTTGTTGTGTCCGTAACACGACTTGTATATTTTTCTGAACATTTGTACAAGGTACTGCTTGAGATTCTGGGACAGATCGCGCGTGAGGGTTTCGAGGCGTCTGTCGATAGTCCAGTATTTAACTGTGTTATTTCCACTACCGTCGATCCGAGTTAGAAGATAGTATGCGAAGCCTAGAGGATCTTCGGACGGAGAATCTATATAAATAATATTTTTAAATATCTCTGGAGTCTTGCGGTTAATATATGTTTCAATCATAGTTTTTATATCGAAGAAGATGCTGTTATATGACATAAAGTACATGATAAAGTGTGCATCATCAAAACACTTGAGCTCTGTGCGCTTTGGCGCACAGTTGTAAAGCGTGACTCTGAGTTTGTCGATGTGATCGGGTTCAATGTGGAGTTTTTCAAAACCTTCATGGAACAATAGGCGGTAATCGAGGGGGGTAAGAACCTTGGCGATAATGTTTGCAATCTTCTTTGAGTCAAAGTCTTTCTGGGTAAATATAGTTTTGATTCGCTCTATATCAAATTTCAACTGTGCAGTGTATTCTTTCATATCCATTTTGGCGAGATGGAAACTTCTCTTGATTTTTATACTGGAAATTATATTTGTGTATGTGCGCGATGTGACAAGCTCTTCCAACAATTTGTCAATATCCGACATTATGTCAGAGTATGAAAAAATCCCAAAATTATCAAGAGTCAGTTTCTTTACCTCTTCGCCGTAACTATCATCGAGAGTGGCGGGATGGACCTCTTCCGAACTTGTAGGAAATGTTTTAAAGCGCTTCTTGTCTACAGTTTTTCTAACAGACTCGCGTTTTATGCAATCAGTTGTTTCTTTCGGAGTTTCTTTCGGGGTTTCTTTCGGGGTTTCTTTCGGAGTTTCTTTCGGGGTTTCTTTCGGGTCTTTTGTAATATGGGCAGCGAGTAGATCATCTATTGTAT
>JBAXJW010000268.1:0-2197 GCA_037137635.1 bacterium
AGGTTCATCAGCAAGCTTTTCCCGGCTAGACCCACAGAGCCTAAAAAAACAAAAACCCCTAGAAAAAAAGAACCTAACTTCTTTCGCATGTTCTTCTTATCGTAACTTTAAAGTAATAAAGGAATAATTAATTTATGGTTAATTTTGCGTTAAGAAGCTCGTTTAACTCGCTTTAAAACCAAAGCCATTCTAAGATAAATAAAACGAGATCATAAGACGATGACCGCTCCTATAAAACGCATCTATTTTGGAGGATCATTCTTTCCCCCTCATAAAGCGCACACAGAGATGCTTAGACAGGCTTTAAGCCTCGACAAGGATGCTCTTGCTTACATCGTTCCCACTAAGCAAAACCCACTCAAAGAAAGTCCCGGCTCGTCACTGCAACTTATTGAAGCGTGGATGAGTGATTTGGCAGACGACTTGAGTTACCAACAATTTTCTCGATGTGTTCTTGAGTTATCTGAAATGCATTCAGAAAACGAAAAAAGCTACACAGTCGAAACTCTCAACGGACTCCACCAAGCACACCAAACAGAACATCAAGGCCCAAAAGAAAGTGAATGGATTTTACTTTTAGGAAGCGACTCCGCACTGAGCCTCCATCAATGGAAGGATCCTCAAAAACTCTTAGCCTTGCTTTCCGAAATTTGGGTCGTTCCACGAAAAGATATCCACGATACAAACTTTTCAATCGTAGAGATCCAAAAACAAGTCCTTCAAAAACTTCGTGATTTAAATGGTGAATCAAAAGTAAAATTTCTTAAGACTGTGAGCGATATTTCTTCTACCGAACTTCGAGAAAAAGAAAATGAAGCCACGAGTCAGCTCGCAGATGAGTATTTAAGTGAGCGCGTGCGCGAAGTTTGGAAAAAACTTTGATACATTAGAGGCATGCGCCACTTTTGGACCCTTCTTGCTTTCTCTTGGATTGTAGCTTGCTCATCCTCCTCTGTTTCGACAGCGGAAAGAACAAACAGCTCTGAAAAAGCTACTCTCGCAACTGTTCTCAAAGAAGAAACACTTGAGCCCTACCCTGGACTCAAGATTGACCACGTTCAGTTTTCGAACGGACTCAATGCTTACATCATTCCTCGCGAACAAAACGGCACAGTCGGTGTTGTAGTGGGATATGAAGTGGGAAGCCGCTTCGAAAAAGTAGGCCGCACAGGACTCGCACATCTCTTTGAACACATGATGTTTCGAGGAACCGAAAGCTTCCCTGAGCCTTTTCAAACTCTCTCCGAGTGGTCGGGCCACGAATTTAACGCTTTCACCTCTGACGACCAAACCGTTTACCACGAGATGGTTCCACTCAAAAACTTTGAAGATGCTCTTAAGTTTGAATCAGAGCGCATGAGAAAACTTCTCATCACTCCCCAAGGATTCAACACAGAAAGAGGCGCGGTCGTCTCTGAGCGAAAGATGAATTACGAAGACTCTCCAGGCGGTCGACTCCACTTTGAACTCTATCAAACAGCGTTCGACAAGCACCCCTACAAAACAACTCCTATAGGCTGGCAAGATGATATTGAAAAAACAAGCTTCGAAGACGCGCTTTCTTTTTATCATCGCAACTATGCTCCCAACAGAGCCTCTATAGCGATCATCGGAGATATCAAAACAGACGAGACTAAAAATCTTCTCTTGAAATACTTTGGATCTTTTGAAGAAGTTCCTTTCAAAGGCCTCGACACTCCCGATGAAACTCTCTACAGAAAAAACCGTAAGAAAACGATTAAACTCAAGACCCAAGCTGTTTTCTTAGGCGATGCAGCTTTTGCTCCCACATATAACGACAAGGAAGCTTTTGCAGAACTTTTCATGTGTGTGCTTTTTGCCGATTCCACAAGCGGCTACCTTCAACACACACTTGTTGAAAAAGGTATCGCTCGATCCGTCTCTGCCTCCTGCTCTCCAAGCGTTGATCCAGGACTCTCAACAATTACAATTGTAGGAGTTCCAAAAGTCAGTGCTGCCACTTTGGAGAGGAAATATGAGGAAGCTAAAAAAGGATTTTTAGCTTGGGCAAAGAACGATCGATTTGAAAATATCAAAAAATATTTTGAAATCTCTCAGCTCGAATCCATGAGAAGCCCCATGGATTTTGCAACTTCTATTGTGAGCAATGCTGTAACTGCCAAAGATCCGCTTTACTCATTCAAGCTGGTAGAAGAAGTGAAGAAATTAAAATTCG
>JBAXJW010000269.1:0-2194 GCA_037137635.1 bacterium
TTGCCATGCTCTGCCAACTCCGCATCTGCGCTGTAGCTTGATTCCTGTTTGCAGCGCGCATAATCAGGTAAATTTTCATAGCGCAACCGATGTGTTTTTGAACCCCGAAACTCGATTCCTTCATGACACTCAGAACAATGCTCCTGACTTCAGCGATTTTAGCCTCCCAGAATAAAAAATCATTAGTATAATCATGGGTTGCGATCTGGGAAGTGGTTTGTAGTCACCACTTCTATTTACAACCTTTTTTGAATTCTCCATGCTGCGTTCCATGTATTTAGAAATTCAGTCTCGAAAATCAAAGTCGGGTGAAGAGCGGTGGGCAATTAAGGTCTGCCAGAATGTGCGCGTCGATGGTAAGCCGCGTAAAAAGCACGTTCGCAATGTGGGCGTTGCTTATGACCTCAAAGAATTAGAACAACTCAAACGTTTTGGCGCAAAAATTATTGATGCAGAAATCGCCCGGCAGAATGGCTCAGACTCTTTATTTGAAACAGCTGAGTCTCTTGAAAACAGTGCTGTTCCTGGGGCTGTTGCAATCAGTGACTACCGAAATTTAAAAGAGAATAGCCGACAATGTGAAGGCGTTCGCGAAGTTTTTGGCCACCTTTTCGACGAGTCGGGGCTTAATGGCTTGCTTTCTGGAAGCGCTGCCGAAGTCTTAAAAGAGACTGTTCTTGCTCGTATTGAAGAGCCCAGCAGCAAAAGAAAAACTCAAATAAATCTGGTTCGAGATTGCGGATTTTCAGCATCACTCGATACCATTTATCGAATGATGGATAAACTCGAAGGCAAAGATGAATTGCTTTCGAAAATCATCATTTCTGACGCGAAAAAACTTTTTGATGAGCGCATAGATCTTCTGTTTTTCGACGTCACGACTCTTTATTTCGAAAGCATTGAAGAGGATGAATTGCGATCTTTTGGTTACAGTAAAGACCAAAAATTTCACACCACGCAGGTTGTTCTTGCAATGGCAGTCACGTCAGAAGGACTGCCCGTCGGGTACAAACTTTTTCCAGGAAATACCTCGGAAACAAAGACGCTCATTGCCTGCTTGGACGAGTGGAAAAAACACGTTCCTATTGGGCGCGTTGTCTTTGTTGCGGATCGAGCTATGTTCAACGCTGCCAATCTTTTTGCTCTTGAATCCGCGGGATATGAATTTATTGTTGCAGCAACGCTGCGACGCATGAATAAAGATATGGCGGAAAAGATTCTCGATAAATCCACGTTTACTTCGGTAAGCGATGGAAATAAAAATCCGAGTTGGTCGGTGAAAACACTTGAGCATGAGCTGATGGTTTCCAAAGGAAACAAGAAGAAAGAAACGAAAGATGTGTTTGTCAAAGGTCGGCTTATTGTCACATCAAGCCTAGAGCGTGCTGCGAAAGACAAAAAAGACCGCGACCGAATTTTAGAAAAAATGGATAAACTCTTGGGAAATAAAAAAGACACAGAGGCGGACAAGCTTGTTTCAAATAAGGGTTACTTAAAATTTGCAAAATTTGAGGGAAAAAAGCCGACGTCAGTCGACCAAGCGAAAGTTGAAAAAGACATGCGTTGGGATGGCATTCATGGGCTCTTTACCAATGCAATTCTTACAAATTCCGAGGTCCTTGCGTACTATAGACAGCTTTGGACAATTGAGGCGACATTCCGAATTTCAAAGTCTGATATTGAAATGCGTCCCATTTACCATTTTAAAAAAGAAAGAATACAAGCGCACATCATGCTGTGCTTCATGGCTTTGTATCTCATACGAAAATTGCAGTTGGTTCTTGCACGGCAAAAAATAGCAATCAGCGCTGAGAAAATTCAGGAAGAACTGCATCGAGTCCAGTGCAGCCACCTCACAGATCAAAAAACAGGATTTCGCTTTCGACTTCCTTCGCGCATGAGCGATGTTGCCAAAGTCATCTATCAAAAGTTGGGTTTAAAGCGCTCCCTGACCCCAACACCTCTCTAAAGAATCGCTACATTCAATCGCAAAAACGGCGCAGCGTAGTCACCACGCCTATGCCGGAAAACCTTATTTTATGCATATAACTCAAAAAAAAGTGCGGAAGTCAGGAGGCTGGCTTGAGTTTCTCAAGCTTCAGGTAATACGCGTCTTGGCATATTCAGATCGACCTGGTTCGAACTGTTCACGCAGACCTAGCTTGTTCCTGCGGGGTGATTTTTTCTTTAAGTG
>JBAXJW010000270.1:0-2191 GCA_037137635.1 bacterium
CACCCAAGGCACCATAGCCTATGACACGTCCTAATTGAAACAACAACATCGCACGCGTGCCAGAACCAGCGCCTTGCATTTGCGCCGATCGACCTATGCCAGCGCATGCTGCACCGCACATTGCTAAACAATGGGGGCCTCCTGCGAGCCCCATTAGTAATGCAGTCAAGGCTAAGGTGGTAGTCATGGATGAGATTCTAGATACTCAAGATCAACACCTACTTAACTGATTACCTACCAGCAAAAAATTTGCTCTATTTGAGCTCTTCTTATCTCTTAAGTGAACAGTTTTTACGCTCTAGACAATTCTTTATCAAGCAATCTGTTTTTTTAAAGATTTGAAAGTTGTCTATTTTTATCCAGCCACTCATTAACGCGCTTAACTATTTCGTCAACCGCGTCAGATTGGAATCCTTTTTGATCGGCTATTAGTTTAATTAGCAAATCTATTCTTTCAATATGCGGGGCTCCACTCTCCAATGCTCTTGCAGCAGACGAAGGTTTTAGAAGATTTTCGGCGGCGGTTGCATATTTTTCAAAAGGGACATGATCGTCGTTAGAAGCACCTAAAAGTTTACAAAGATTTGAAACCCATTCATAAATCGTGCGTGATTTCTCAATTTCAGAGTGAACGGATTGCTGAATAGATTGAATGTCACTCTGAAGAATACAACGATAGTTACCTGTAATCAACATGCTCCACTTGGCAAGGGGTACAAACAATGAGTTATGTAATTTCAATTTAACAGGAAGATCAAGGGATGTTCCATCTACCTCCATGCGAGCGTTCATGATGTCTTCATCCAATTGAGTCAACATAGCGTTATGTTCGGGCATGTCAAATTTAGCTACTTTAAAGTTGGTAGGTAGTCCTACTTGCAATACATTGGCTTGTTCTTGAGGAGGCCTAAATGCTTGAGGATCAGGACTGCATAGGGTCATCAACCCTGGTTCAAACTCGTCCCAAATAGAGTGATCTAGGTAAGCGGGCCTGCAACTTTGTATGTCAATGGTTTTGATTCTGGCTAAATATGACAAAGGCGGCATATTCATAATTGACATGCAGGGCAATTTAGCCAGTGCAATAGATTTCATTAGATAACGCACGTTTTGCTCGCTGTACTGTGGTTCTTGCATGGCAAGACAAGCTAGGTCATATTCTTTGGGTTGCACCTCTTCAGGAGTCATCGCATTTAATTTGCCTTGGCACTGGCGAGAATCTATTTCTATCATTTTCACCTGCCCTTTAACAGGCATTCGTACACGTGTTCCATCTTTATTTATGAGCTGAGCTGTTTTAGATCTACAGACTAAAGTCACAGAATGACCCGCCAGTAAAAACTTACTAGCCAACAAAGAACCATACGACGCGCCCAGTATCAAAATTTTGTATTTAAGTTGCATGATGGAAATCTCATTTCAGTTAATTCAATCACCCAAGATAGGCGACTATTACCGCATTAATGATGCGCTAGGTTTAGGCGCGCCCTCGCCTCTTCGTATTCACGCTGGAGGCGAGCCACTAAATCGGCTGTGGGCAAAACAGCCTTGACGGCGCCAATGCCTTGGCCACAACCCCAGATATCTTTCCAAGCTTTCTTGGCGTCACCACCAAAGTTCATTTTGGAAGCGTCGCTCTCGGGCAAGTTCTCGGGATCGAGACCCGCATTGCGGATCGATGGCGCCAAATAGTTGCCGTGTACCCCTGTAAACAAATTGCTGTAGATGATGTCGTCGGATGACGCCTCCACGATGGCCTGTTTGTACTCTTCGGCAGCACGGGCTTCTTCGGTGGCAATAAAGGCTGAGCCGATATAGGCAAAGTCAGCACCCATGGCTTGGGCGGCAAGAATGGCGCCGCCATTGGCGATCGCACCACTCAAGGCAATTGGGCCATCAAACCATTCACGAATTTCTTGGATCAAAGCAAACGGGCTTTTGACACCCGCGTGTCCGCCAGCGCCAGCGGCCACAGCGACCAAGCCGTCTGCGCCTTTTTCAATTGCTTTTTTGGCGAACTTATTGTTGATGATGTCATGCAACACGATGCCACCATAGCTGTGGGCGGCAGCGTTCACATCTTCACGCGCACCCAAGGAAGTGATGATGATCGGCACCTTGTATTTCACACACATCGCCATGTCGTGCTCAAGCCGGTCATTGCTCTTGTGCACGATTTGGTTGATCGCAT
>JBAXJW010000271.1:0-2181 GCA_037137635.1 bacterium
GTATTGTCCACTTCTATAGCGGTCACGATTAGATTGAAACCAGGCCCATGTCTTTTTAAGGCCACTTTCTAAGTTTTCTTGAGCTTTCCAGTTACTAAACGTTTTAATTTTTTCATTTGAACCAAAGAGCCTCTGAACTTCGCTTTTTGAAGGACGCATTCGTTTTGGATCTTGTTTTAAATCAAGATTTGTCTCAGTTACTTTTCCTATTAAATTAATTAAATCACCCATAGAAATTTCTTCTTGCATGCATATGTTGGTTGCTGTGCCGACACACTCCTTAGTTTGATGAATTGCCCAAAAGCCACGCACTGTATCTTCTACAAAGGTAACGTCTCTGGTTGGATGAAGATCTCCAATTTCAATGATGCTTTTTGAATCAGCAATTTGACTCATAACAGTTGGAATGATTGCTCTTGCGGATTGTCGTGGGCCAAATGTATTAAAGGGCCGAACTACTTTTACCGGTAGATCGAAAGATTTATGAAAGCTTAGCGCAAGTTGGTCAGCAGCAACTTTGGTTGCTGCATAGGGAGATTGACCAACAGCTGGGTGTTTTTCGTCTATGGGTACATATTGAGCAGTTCCATATGTTTCGCTTGTTGAGGTTACAAGTACTTCATCGATTCCGTGATTTCTAGCTGCCTGAAGTATGTTGAAGGTGCCCTCAATATTGGTACGAATGTAAGCTTGAGGTGAAACGTAGCTGTAGGGAATACCAATGAGTGCCGCCAAGTGGAAAACTGTTGAGCAATCTTTTACTGCATTTTCGACAAAGTCATAGTCACGTATGTCACCCGCAATGACTTCAATGTCTTTTTTTACATAACTTTGATCGAGCCACTCCCATGAGCCAGTGGAATTGTAATGTACAAAAGCCTTAACGTCGCATCCTTGGGCCACTAAAAGTTCTACTAAGTGAGATCCAATAAACCCACCTGCTCCTGTAACTAAAGTTTTTTTCATGGGGTGCTCTCCATAAAGTGAGTCTTGTAAATATCCTGAGCTTTTTCAAAATCATCCATACGTCCGATGTCTAGCCAATACTCAGAAATTTGATACTTAGAAACCGGTTTCTTTTCTGCAAGCATAGATTTAATAAGGAAATCCATGCCAAAATATGTATCCTTAGGAATGTTTCTCAAAGCCTCAGGTTGAAAAGAATAAACGCCAGCAAGGATATTCATTTTAATGTCTGGCTTTTCTTGAATTCCAGTCACAAAATCACCTTCAGAAAAAATATTACCGAAGGCAAAGGGTGTTATGAGTTCTTTAACTCCTACGGTCAAAAGACTTTTTTGTGATTTAGCAAATTTCATAAACTTGCCAAAATCGAGCAATGTAAGGATGTCACCATTCATGACAAGAAAGTTTTCATCAAGTTCTTTTTCAAGCAATTTGAGTGGACCAACTGTACCCAATGCTTTTGTCTCTTGGCTGACTTTCAATTTCACTCCAAATTTTGAACCATCTCCAAAAAAACTTTCAAAGTATTCTGAACGGTAATTTGTAGCCAAAAATATTTCATCAAACCCATATTTTTTGAGTAATGAAATTTGAATTTCTAAAACGGACTTGTCGCCGATTGGAAGCAGTGGTTTGGGAATGACGCGGGTAAAAGGCTCGAGACGTGTTCCTAGGCCGCCTGCTAGTATAACAGCTTTCATGAGTCACACTTAAATAGGGTATGGGTGCTTAAGTCAACAGTTGATCAGCCTGGCTAAATATGAATATGTTTCTTTCTTCCAGCAAAAATAGATATTTCCTGATTAGCATCAAAATATTCACCAATTTTTTTAAGGGGAATGGAATGGAAAAGGTTTTGATAGTATTCGACAGTTCTTGTTTTCCAGCAGCCTTTGGTTTGATTTTTGCTAGTGCTCTCGATCAAAAAAATTAATCCGTGTCGAGCCAATACTTTTTCAAGTTTTTTCACTGTGAAAGCAAGTTGTTCATTTGATAATCCCCCTAGAACTAGACAAATCCAAATTACGTCGAAGAGTATTTGAGAGTCACTAAAATTATAGACATAAGTGAACTGGGTATTAGGGGTAGCCTTGCAAAGATCAATTAAACCCTTTGTTGGATCAAATCCAATAGCTTTACCATTAATAATTTGGGCCAAATCTGACGTAAATCTTCCAGGACCGCAACCAAAATCTAAGAGGTTTTTTTCAGTCC
>JBAXJW010000272.1:0-2179 GCA_037137635.1 bacterium
ACACTCAAAGTGTTTGTGAGCAAGATAGGAGTTTCAATAATTCCCCATTCGATAATTTGAGTGAGTCCTGAGACTTCACCAGCACCATTGAGAACGAAGCCCCCGGCCTTAAGTGATTGAGTGTATTCGTTACCACTATTGGGAAGAATCGCTGTGACGCCTGTTCGCACGGCGCCCTTTCTAGTTCCTTGTTTTCCTGTTCCTTTGATGATGGTGGAATGGCCAACTTTAACGCCCGCTATATCGGTAATCGAATTTTTGGGGCCTGTAGGAAATTTGCCAATAGATATTCCAAGATCACGTAAGCGACAACGCTTCAACTTCATCAGACCATTGTCTCTTGGAGGGGCTCCCTTGTCGCGCCATTTTTGTGAGCAACCGATAAATCTTTGCGCAAATCTTTTAACCTTCTAATTGCAGGAGAAAGAATTTCTTGAATAATTGTGTCGTAGCTCATTCCACATCCTTCAGCGATCAAGCACAAGTCGGACCAGCCAGGAGTAAGTCCTGGCAATGGATTGCACTCAAGGAAGTATAGATTTCCGTAAAGATCCATTCTGAAATCCATTCTTGCTACGTCTCTGCATCCTAATGCCATAAAAGCTTTGCGCGCGTAGGATTCAATGAGATTTTTTTCTTTTGAAGTCAGTGTGGGTTTTGTTTCGTAACGAATATGACTTTCAAAATCTAATTTATATTCGTAGCTGTAAACGGGAAATTCTACCTGATCTAAGAAAAGAATTTCCATCGGAGGCAAAACTTTCGGACGTTTTTCTCCTAAAAGAGCAATTGTGAATTCTCTTCCGCCAACATAAGTTTCGACTAAAGCGGGTTGATTATAGCGTTCGATAATTTTTGCGGCTGTTTCTCGAAGTTCATTTTCACTATGTACAACACTAGAGGAGTAAATTCCTTTGCTGCTTCCTTCTGCAACAGGTTTAACTATTAAAGGATAAAGCACGGTAGATGGAATCTTTTCTCGTGCATCGGAAATTAAAAAGGAGGGAGGAGTCGGAACACCTTCTTCGGCAACAACTTTTTTTGCAAGTCCCTTGTCTAAGGTCACCGCAAGAGTAGTTGCATCACTTCCTGTATAGGGAAGTCCCATCATGTCTAATAAGGCAGGAACTTGTGATTCTCGATTTCTGCCTCGTAAACCTTCTGCGATATTAAAAACAATGTCCACATCTGCTGAACCAAGCTTTGCAGGTAGGTCGCTTGTCGCTTCAAAATCGATCACCTCATGGCCCATTTTTCGAATCGCATTTCTGATGGCTTCGAGTGTGCGTGGACCATCAAACTCAGCTTCCGTATCTGTGAGAGGATTCATGCAGGGAGTGATTCTTTTTTCGTTATATGTAAATCCAATCTTGAGGTGATTTAGGGGGCGAGCCTTTATTTTTTTCTTACGAATTTGAAAACGATTTGAAGCAGAGTTCAGTACAGCTTCTAAAACTTGAGCATCATTTGTAACTCCTGCATGGTGAGCAGCTGCAAACAAACTTGCTCCTTCTTCAAGGCTTGGAAGAGCGTTGATTTCGATAAAGTAAATTTCTCCTGTTTGAGAAATTCTAAAATCAAGTCGGGCTAAGTCCCTGACTCCCAGGTCATGTATAATTTTTGCAGTATATTCACTGATGAGTTTGGATTGTTTTTCGCTAATCTCAGCGGGAACTTTAACTGAGACTGAATCAGAATCAGAGTTTTTTAATTCATAATCGTAAATTTTATATTTTCTTGTTTCACTCGATTTCTGGCTGAAAACATATTGAACAGGTGCAAGAACTCCCTTTGTTTTTTCAGAAAGTCCTTCTACGAAAGGAACGGTGATGTCAGTTCCGTCTATGTATTCTTCAACAAGAATTCCCTCGGGGTATTTTTTGAGCATTGCTTTGATTCGTGTTTGATATTCTTGTGAGTTTGTGACGACTGATTCTTGAGTGATGCCTTTTGAGCTTCCCTCATAATTGGGTTTTAAAAAAAGGGGGAAACGAAGTCCTGAAATTTGCGACATGTTTTTTTCAGTCACAAAAACGGAGGGAACCACAGGAACTCCACAGCGAGAAACTCTTGATTTGGTAAGGTCTTTATCGAGTGTAAGGTTGCAAATGTAGGCATCCGATCCTGTAAAGGCAAAGCCCATTTGTTCAAAAAGAGCAGGGTAAAAGCCTTCTCGAAA
>JBAXJW010000273.1:0-2164 GCA_037137635.1 bacterium
TGCGATGGAATTATTGAATTGATCTCGCATGACTTCGTATTCGAGTTCTTTCCAACCCCAAAGTGATTTTTCAATTAATATTTGATCTGATCGAACAAAAGCTAACTCTGCTAAGTTTTTGAGTTCAGATTGATTGTTTGCAATTCCGCTTCCCAAGCCACCCAATGCGTAGGCTGCGCGAATGATTACCGGATAACCAATCTCTTTTCCAGCATCAACGGCATCTTCAACTTTGGAAACAGCACGGCTAGGTAAAACAGGCATTCCAAGTTTTTCAATATGTTTGGAAAACTCTTCTCTGTTCTCCGCAAGACGTAAACCTTTAAAATCAGCTCCTAAATTTAGAACATTGTGCTTTTTTAGGATTCCAGCTTCTTGGAGTTTGAGGACACAATTTAAAGCAGTTTGTCCCCCAAAGCCTGCTACGATCCCATCTGGTTTTTCTTTCTTAATGATATGTTCAACCCATTCGGTTTCAATGGGGTAAAGATAGACAGTCAATCCTTGAGAGGGATTCGTTTGAACTGTTGCGATGTTAGGGTTGATGAGTACAACGTGTATACCGGCCTCTGTAAATGCTTTGATTGCTTGAGTCCCAGAATAGTCAAACTCACCTGCTTGACCTATAGAGAGACCTCCTGAGCCCAATAAAATAATTTTGGGAGGATGTTTAAGATGAGAAAAAATAGGAAATTTTGATGAGTTTATAATAAGTCCCTCACAAATTCATCAATGATCCATCCTGTATCTCTTGGACCACCTGCAGCTTCAGGATGAAATTGAACACTTCGAAAAGAATTTGATTCGTGAATAATACCTTCAATCGAAAAGTCATTGGCATTTTTAAACCAGGGTTTCCACTCTTTCGAAAGAGTTTTTTCTATAACAACATAACCATGATTTTGGCTGGTAAGATATCCTTTACCAGTTTTTAAATCGACTACGGGTTGGTTATGGCTTCGATGGCCAAATCGTAAACGTTCCGTTTGAGCCCCTGCTGCGAGTGCAAGTATTTGATGTCCTAGGCATATACCGAGAATGGGTCTTTTTTGCTTAAGAATATCTGCAACGTTCTTTTTAAGAGGGCCTGTTTTTTCTGGATCACCAGGCCCATTACTGAGTACCCAAGCATCACAGTCGACACTTGTGAGCTCTGTATCCCAAGGTAAAAGTTCTACCTCGCAATTGTTATTAATGAGTTGTCGAACGATGCTCCATTTGACTCCGCAATCTAGCAATCCAATTCTTTTCTTTCCTCGGCCCAATATTTTTCTTTGGGTGGAAGAAACTTTCGGCAATATATTTTCTGCGGAAGGATCAAAAAATGAAGTTGTTTTTTTTGATCCTTCGTGAGGATTAATAGAGGCAAGTAGACCCGGAGTACTTCGTATAATTTGCACCAAATGACGAGTATCGACACCAGTTATAACGGGAATCTGTGATTCATTAAGCCACTTCAGGATTGGTTTTTCACTTCGCCAATGAAAGGCCTCGAGAGAAGGATCGCTTATAATGACACCCGCAACTCTAACTTTTTCGCTTTCAAAACCAAGAGAGAGAAGTTTTGAATTCGATTCTCTTAAACGAGGAACCCCATAATTGCCAATAAGAGGAAAAGTGAACACAAGAATTTGTCCGTAATAAGATGGGTCTGTTAAAGCTTCGCTGTATCCAACCATTCCGGTAGTGAAGACAAGTTCTCCGCTACAGCTGGATGCAGATCCAGAAATAGATCCCGAAAACTGCATCGAATTTGAAAGAGAAAGAATGCCTTGATTTAACATTTTAAAATTTAAAAAATTGTATAAATAAAGGGTGCGACTGCTGATCCTTGGCTAAGTACGAGGAGCGTTCCTAGCAAGAGAATGACGATGATGATGGGAAGTAACCAAAATTTCTTTCTTTTTTTTAGAAAAGAAAATAGGTCTTTAAAAAAATCAATCATTAGTAGGGTTCCTCCATTTTTAGTCCAGAATTGTTTTCTGTTTTAATCTCTCGATAACTTGTGGTCTTAGCTTGGTATTTTCGTTTCATGGGATCTTTTCCAAGAAGCCGAAGAATAAAACTTGCTGGAGTGAAGATAACAAAAAAAACAACAGTAAGAATAATCGTGGTATTAATGAAACCCAAGATAGCGCCCACTTTCATCCAAAGTCGATAAACT
>JBAXJW010000274.1:0-2160 GCA_037137635.1 bacterium
CTTCAAAAGAATCAGCCGCCAATTGCTTTTGAATAAGCAAGTATCCCTCAACGCTTTTAGGCGTCACTGTTTTGGCGTTTGTTTTTGCTGATAAAAACAAGGAAGTAAAAAACCCTAAAAATAAAATGTAAGCAATTCTCTGAATTTTTATGTCTAACATTTTCATATTTAAGATAACATATCCTTATAGAAACGAAGATATGAAAAAGAAGATTTCATTCATAACCTTAACCTTTTCACTCAGTCACATTTTGGCATTTGCTGAAAGAATTACATTGGAAAACATAGATCCAAAAAGCTTTGAAGAATTTGTTAAACCAACTCGACCACAAAACCCGCTCAAAGTTGAAGCTGTCACACCTGTTGCGCCTGTACCAAAAGTTGTTCCCGTAGCGAAAGCCGTACCTGTTCCCAAAACCGCACCCGTTACACCCCAGCAATCAAGTCAGCCCTCAACTGCTCCAAAAGTTGTCCCTCGAGCTCAACCAGTCGCTGCTTCCAGCGAAAATAAAACACTTGTCATCGGAGATTCCCTTTCTGCTTCTTGTGGAAAATTCGGTCCCGGAATCGCAGAAGCCTTAAGCAAGAATGGAAACGAAGCCTGCCTTTATTCCGTATCCGGATCGAGATTTGATCAATGGTCTGGTCGTTCCGAAATGAAAAACCGATCCGGAGCAAGTGTGACTTACTACAAAGACAGCAAAGGGTTCTCTAAAAACTATACAAAAAACGAGACTTCTCCACAAAACTGGAATCTTGAAAAAATTCTTACTTCCCACTCTTGTGGAAATCCTCAAAAAAAAATCACCAACCTAGTTATACAACTAGGGAGCAACCACGATGAAAATTATAGTCCCGTGAAAGATCTTGATAAAATTTTTGCACTCGCTAAAGCAAATGGGATTCAGGACATAAAATTCATCCTTCCTCCCAATGCCAACAAACTCAAACACCAAGAGTTAAGTGCAAAAATTCAATTTTATCTTTCACAACAAAATTCAGTAAAAGCAAGTTTTTTCGATACAACGAAGAGGGTCGCCATTCAAAGCAACGACTTAAAAGATGGTGTTCATTTTTATAACACTCTAAGTGAAAAAAATTGGACAAGCGCTGTTCAAAGCTGGATTCAAGATTCAAATCGCTTGGTTATCGAAAACATAATCGACAACCCCGATCATCGAACTGTTAAAAATTAAGCTTTAACTTTTTGTCCTTCAAACTTTGAAAGCAAGCTATAAACGCATGGAACCACAAAAAGTGTGAGAACTGTGGAGACTAAAACTCCACCCACCACCGACACGGCCATCGGAATACGGCTTTCCGCACCAGGCCCAATCGCAAATGCCGCAGGCAAGGCTCCAGCGATTGTTGCAAGAGACGTCATCAGGATAGGACGCAATCTCACTGGACACGCTTTCACCAAAGCATCTTCAACGCTTAACCCTTCTTCTCTTACCTGATTTGTAAAATCTACCAGGAGAATAGAATTCTTTTTGACAATACCCATCAACAAGATCAATCCAATCATCGAAAAAATATTCAAAGACTGATTGGCTATCAAAAGAGCGACAAAAGCTCCCGACACACTAAATGGCAAAGCTACGAGAACCGTTAATGGATGAAGAAAGCTATTAAACTGGGAAGCAAGCACCATATAAGAAATCAAAATTCCTAACACAAGTGCCGCCATTAAACTCGACATGGATTCTTGAAACGTTTTTGCACTTCCACTGACTTGAATGAAGTATCCAGAGGGCAAAATATTTTTTGAAAGGCGTTGAATTTCTTCAATCGCTTTTGCTTGCGAAGCACCTGGGGCAACGTTTGCAAAAACAGTAATTGCACGTTGCCGGTTTTGCCTTGAAATTCCCTGAAGGCTCATGCGCTCTTCAAGTTTGACAACTGAACTTATAGGTACAAGTTCTCCTCGATTATTTCGAACATCCAATCTTTTAATATCCTCTGGACTTGTACGCTCTCCTTCTTCAAGACGAACTCGGACATCGTAGCGATGTCCGCCTTTTGAGAACTTTCCAGCTATCTGCCCCCCCATTAACGCATCAATTGTACTGCTAACATCTGCGATGCTCACTCCAAAAGCTCGTGTTTTTTCTCGATCAGGAACCACACGAAGCTCAGGCATTCCCTCACGATAATCAG
>JBAXJW010000275.1:0-2156 GCA_037137635.1 bacterium
TGTAGTGCGCGCCTTCAAGTGCATCAGGAGCGTTCATCCGCCCAAGGTAGAACACATAATCTTTTGCTTTGAGTTGCTCTTGATCAAAGCTCCCGTCACCTTTTGTCATCTCTTCAGCAAGTTTGGTCACTTCGGAGACGTAACTCTCAACAGGTTGCTTTTTTTCATTCTTCAAAACTTCAGTAAGCTGTTTGAACCTCTCTGAATCATGGCCACCAAGGCGAAGAGTTTTTTCAACTAATTCAGTACGGTTACTTTCATGCATATCTAATGCAAAAAGCAGGGTGTTGAATTTGTTTAACGAAGGCAATTCAATCGCCGCGGGTTTTTGAGGAGTGTATTCCACTTTGAGTGCATCCAAAACTTCTTTTTGTGCGATAAAAGTTTTTCCAGATGTGTTTTTACTCATGTGATCGTACTTGCCTGAGTTATACGTTTTAACGTTTTCAATAGTGCTTCTGATCTCAGGGTCTTGATATTGAATGGGTACCTCTTTGCCTCTTTTGGCTGCATCACTTACAGCTTTTGCAATGACTCCGTTATTGATGAGTCCACTTCCTGGATCAGTGGGGATGATGATTTGATCAACTCCTAGCTGAGCTTTAATTTTTTCAAGTCCGTGCAGAGCTGTGATCGCATCTGCGGCATTCAAGCTACCCTGCAGAGTGATCACGTAAAGGGATTTTTTTCCATCCGAATTCACAATGGTAGATGAAATGATTCCCTTCGGTTTTGAGGAATCTTCTGGATAAATAAAGAACACTCTTTCATGTGGGTCGTTTGGATACGGAAAAGAAAATTGAGAGGAGCAGTCACCAGAGGCGCATCCTCTAAAAATTCCAACATGAGGCGGAACTTCAGATATTCGAAGTGGTTTGAGCGGGACGTTTTCGGCTTGGGTATTTTCTTTTAGAAGTTGTTTTTGTTTTTTAAGAGTGATGGTTCCGAGGGTTTCAGCGGCGCGCTCCTCAAGGCCCATTTCAAGTGCCTGGGGTATGAGAACATCTTTTTTATCGTGAACGTATTGGTAATCATCCCAGGTGAGTTTATCAATTTCGCTTTTTACTTTTTCTTTGTCAGTGACGTTCGTTTTGCTTTTCTTTAAAACTGTCACCAACTGTATAGTTTCACTCAGTGGCCGCTTGTCTAAATCAACAATATTCGACATGGCGTCGATGAGATCCCCATAAGTTTTGGGACTTGAGGTTTCCACAAAACCAGCCGCTGCGGGTTTGAATCCGGTTAATGGCTTTGAGGCTATTTTTTGAGAGTTCTTTTGGATGAGTTGAATTTTTTGCTCGAAAGAAGCTTTTTTAAATTCTTCAGTCTTAAAAAGTTCTTTGAGCTCCATGGCTTCAGGGCTTGAGTCTTTAGCTAGAAGAGCCCTGAGCGCTCCAAGCGCAGTGTCTGGAGAATCCGGAAGAGAGCCTCTTTGTTTTGCGGTCGAGATAAGTTTCTCAAGCGCTTCGTTGGGAGAAGCATTAGCTGCAGCTGTGCTGAGCTCTTGGTCAACAAGATTGCTTAAACTTTTTTTCCACGACTCAAGCACTTTTGATTGGTTAATTGTTTCAATATTAACAGTCGTGTTTGGAGGAGAGACATCTATATCAGAGAGTGACTGTCTTTTAGAAAATTCTTTGATGTATTCGGGATTACTAAGGAGCTTGGTTAGGAGTTCTTTGTCCGCTTCGAGTAGTTTAAAAAGATCGATATCGTATCTGACAGAGTCTGAAAATAATTTGGGCACTTGTTTTTGTATAGCAAACAGGAACCTAAGCTTGTCGGCTTCAGTATCAAGAGAGGGAATCTGAAGAAGCGGAGGAAGCTCTTTGCTTTTTTGATTTTGTAGACTTGATCGAGTGTTTGCTTGAGCACCTGTTAGCTCAGCCCCAAACGCAGCAAAGACTATCAAAAACCAAAAACTAAGAAAAAGTTTTATAAAACGTTGCTTCATATGTTCAGCAACAAAATCCTATCGTGCTTTATCTTTGGTCCGTGTTCCATTTATCGGTATTTAAAGACTCCAAAATAAGTTTTTTGATTCAAAAAAAGTGTGTCCTTAAAGAGCGCTTCTTAATCTCTTTTTAACAATTTATTAGCTTCATTTGTTCGAGCGTTTCATAGCGCTTCCTAACAATGAAAAACCCATAGTCTTT
>JBAXJW010000276.1:0-2155 GCA_037137635.1 bacterium
ATATTTTAGACATCAATCAAACAGACGGTGTTATTGGATGCATGGGTGGACAAGCCCCAAACAGTTTAGCTTTAAAACTATCGGATGCAAAAATTCACATGTTTGGACATTCTGCTGAAAGTATTGAAAAAGCAGAAAACCGAAGTAAGTTTTCAAAAATTCTTGATGAATTAGAAATTGATCAACCTCGATGGTGTTCCGCAACAAGCCGTTTTGAAATTGATCAGTTTATAAAATCTGTTGGCTTTCCAGTTTTAGTACGTCCTAGTTACGTATTATCAGGAGCAGCAATGAAAGTTGCATATGATTTTGATTCATTAAATCGATTTCTAGATGCTGCCACTGAAGTTTCTTCAAGTTGCCCAGTCGTAATTTCGGAATTCATGATCGACGCAAAAGAAATTGAAATGGATGGCGTTTCCCAAAACGGAAAAATTATAAAATCATTTCTAAGTGAACATATAGAAAATGCGGGTATTCATTCTGGCGACGCGACATTGATTTACCCAACTCAATCTTTATCTTCTACTCAAAAAACATCACTTAATGCGATTGGCGAATCCATATCCAAAGCCCTGAATCTGAACGGTCCTTTTAATATTCAATTTCTCTTACGCAACAACAAGCCAATGGTCATTGAATGTAACGCTAGAGCTTCCCGCTCCTTTCCTTTCATTTCGAAAGTCAGCGGAATAAATCTAGCCAAATTAGCAACCCAAGTTATACTAGCACCCGAATCAATTGACCTTAATAAAAGCTCTCCTAAGAGAAATGAAATTGGAGTTAAATCAGCATTATTTAGTTTTTCAAGACTTAAAGGAGCAGACCCGATTAGTGGAGTCGAAATGGTCTCTACTGGTGAAGTTGCTTGCGTTGCAGAATGTGTTGAAGAAGCACTCCTACTTTCCTTACAGTCTTCATTTTTCAAAAAACCCCGTAAGGGAATTCTTGTGAGCTCAGGACGAGATATCGAAAAAGAAAAGTTCCTTAACTTAATGCCCTTTTTAGAAAAATTAGGAATTAATGTTTATGCAACATCTGGAACGGCTGCACATCTATCTGCAAAGGGGCATAAAGTACATTTAGCAATATGGGCACATGAATCAGGACTCAACAACGTCATCGATTTAATACAAACAGGAAAAGTTGACCTTGTAATTAACGTCCCTAAAAATTATGAGTCCTCTGAAATTAACGCTGGCCTCGAAATTCGCAATGCAGCCATTCATAATGGATGCATGCTTCTAACAAACATGGAAAAGACTGTTGCCTTCATTGAAGCTTTAGAGAAAATGGAAAAAAGCTTTAACCAACCAAAAGCGCTTTTACCCTTCGATTAAAGCAATTTATTAAAATTAGTCCTGAAAAAATCCATTCGGAACATATTTTTCAAGTTCGCGACTTGGCAAAAACAAAAGAGGATCCAAAGGATCAGATCCTTTACGAATCTCAAAGTGCAAATGGTTCGCTTGGGCGCGACCCGTTCGTCCCATTAAGCCCAAGATCTCTCCCGCCTTCAGCTCCTGGCCCCGTTTAACTTTGTACTTTGATAAATGCGCATAGAGCGAGGACCAACCCCCTCCATGATAAACTACGACAGTTTTTCCGTAACCTTTTACAAAAGCGACATCGACCACTTTTCCGTCACAAGATGTGTGAATCTTATCTCCATGACGGCCCCCAAGATCGAGCCCCTCATGCATGCGTTCACCTTTTTTTCGCTCACCTTTTTTCCTCCATCCAAAAAAACTAGCCACGCGAGGCTTACCCTCTACAGGCCAAACAAAAGAGAGCGTTTGAGTTGGAACTCCATCTTTCTTATCTTTTGAACTCTCGGCAAGAATACTTTCGTCTAAAGACTCACGGGAACGAGTGGCTTCGCTTTGACTCAAACTCGTTGTGCAAGAAAAAATAAAAAAAATGCATACAATCGCAAATATTTGAGAAAATATTTTTTTCACTTATAAAAAACCTATTACTTTTTTAAAGTCTTTTTCTTTTTGACTTTCATTTTGGCTGTATCACCTGAATTATTTTTTAACAGATTACCCAAATTCCATTGCTCGAGCTCACCCAAGAAGTCGTACTGAGTAATGTCGATTCTTAAGGGAGTTACAGAAATATACTGTTGATCAACAGCCATACAATCAGAACT
>JBAXJW010000277.1:0-2154 GCA_037137635.1 bacterium
ATCTGCTTTTTTAAGTTCTTCCGTAGTTTTAGAGTCTGCAATGCTCCTATGACTTCCAGAAAGAGATCTTTCTACAAGTTTAAGAGCATCTTCTTGTGCAAAATCCATCTCCATCTCTTTGACGAATTTCATAAGATCATGAGAACGTAGGTTATCTTTTCGAAAGTCAAAGGGGTTCCAGTGGCTGAGAGACTTGAGTTCTTTTCCAAACATCGTATCTGAAAACAGATCTGAGTAAGACTTTCCATTTTTTCGAGCTGTTTTGATATCTTCGTCGAGATTTGAGAGATCAACAAAGGCTCGATCAGGTTGGTCACCGTTTTCGGATTTTCTTATTTCAATATCCATTTTGTTCTTTGCGAGAAATTCTTTTGCTTCATCGGGAGATTTAAGTGCGTATTCCATTTCTTGATCGTGAAGTTCTCTGAAAAGTTTTTTAAGTTCAGCTTTTTGTTCTTTAATCTTTTCAATTTCAAGTTTGCCCTTTGGTGAATCCGGATTTGCAACCTGAGTTTCGTCAAAGTGGGGCATTATTCTGTGCAAGGATTGATCCTCGCTAATGGCGTTCATGATGTTTTCGATTCGGCTTCTTTTTTCACGAATTTTTGCACGTAAGAGGGCGGGGCTTGGTGTTGTTGAACTTTGAGTCTCGGAAGCTTCTTGTGTAGATTCAGAATTTGCTAAAATATTGCGACATTTTCCTAAAGGAGTTGTATTTCCATAAGCTGTTTTTAAAAACAGTAAGCCCATAATCGATAAAACTAGGTTTTTTTGGATGCCCATTTTGAAGCCCTCAACTTCATTATGAGCTTGATTCGATTATTTGGAAAGTTATTCACCAACAGCCATTTCAGCTATTCGGATAACTTCTTCGATCACCACTCGAGTAGCTTTGATTTTTTGTTTAAGGTTTTGAGGAAGGTCGCTTAGGAAGCCACTTTTCGAAAGAGCGATTTCTGGGTCAAGTCCTTCTATGACAAATTCGTTTTCATTCATTTTCAGAAGAGAAGGTTTTTCTTCTACTTTTTTTAAGAATTCCACAACGTGAAGAAGACCACTTTTTTTAGCAAGAATTCTTATGGAGAGATCCCTCAGGGTGCATCCTGCTGAAAAAAGTCCTGTTGCACGAGCAGATTTTGTGCGCCGGCTGTTTTGAGCAACTATGTTAGGGTTCACCATTTGGAGCATTTGTTTGGAGTAGGTGATCACTTCATCGATGCTGAAATCTAAATAGGTTTCGGTATCTAACGAATCATAAATTCTTGGAATGAATAATACTTTTTGGTCGAGCAAAGCATGGGTTGCTTCGTGCATTAAAGAGTAGCTGATTTGGTTGGGAAAGAGCGCGTCTTCTAAGCCGAGAGTGATGACTCTTCTGCTGGGAGAGTAGAATCCATCGACGTCATGTGAATAAAGTGTTTCAAAATCTATTAAGAGACTGATCCCTTGTCGTCTAAGATTATGTGCAACGCGGCCTATACGACTTTTTCCGCCTAAGATGGCAAAAGCTGTTGAGTAAGGGACGGGGAACACAACGGTTCCTTGTGAGATCATGATTTCAATGATTTCGTGTTTTGCTGTTAGGGAAAAATTAATTTTTTCTGATTTTGAAAGGTTATGAAAATCGGAATGAGGAAAGTAAGAGCGAAGGAGTTTTTCTCCGGTTTCAAGAATTTCGGCTTTGAGTGCTTTTGGATTTCGCTCAGGGTTTTGTTTTAAAATTTCAAGGCAAGATTGATGAGCAGCGCTTGCTGATAGAAATTTAAAAGAGCCCAGAAGGTACAAAGATAGAAAGAGAGAAGAGTATTTCAACTGAGAGAGGGTATAACGCTACGCATTACCTTTCAAGCGGTTAATTTTTAGTATTCATTTAGAAAGCTTTGGCTGCTTGAATCTCACAATTAAAGTCTACCCTTTAAAAGTTGTTAAGTATTTGATTCCTTTGCGTATTTAGTGTCTGAATTTTGCTGCCTTGGAGGCTGTTATGATCTGCTATAAACGTCGTTTTTTATGTTGATCATTGAGCGCGAGTTACTTATAATGCGGCGCATGATAAAGGTTGGGTTTTTTAACTTAATAAGTTTTGTAGTTATTAGTGTTTTTGTCGTTTCTTGTGCTGATTTAGTTAGTGGTTTGAAAAGTTCCCCTAAAGAC
>JBAXJW010000278.1:0-2152 GCA_037137635.1 bacterium
CATCGAAAGTTTTTTGTTTATTTTCTTTGATACCGCTCTTGTGCCATTCAGGTCCGAATTCTCCGCCACCTCTCAAATTTGCAAAGACAAAGACACCATTTTTGTTGAGCCAAGGACTGTAGTTTGCGAGATAAGTGGGTGTTAGCGCATCTTCAAAGCCACCATAACCATAGAGGAGGGTTGGGTTGTTCCCATCGCGAACAAGGTTTTTTGAGTGAACGATGAAGTAGGGGATTTTGGTGCCATCTTTGCTAATTGCCCATTGTTGAGTAAATATGAAATCAGATTCGTCAAATCGTTTTGGGGATTCCTTAATTTTTATAGAATTTTTCTCGTTCAAAAAATAATAGGAAGGAGGTGTGAGAAAGTTATCGTAAGAAACAATAAAGTTGTTTGATTTTTTTTCGTGAGATACGAGTCCAAGTGTTCCCTCTTTAGGTAAATCTAATTCTGTTGAGCTTTGGGGCGCTCCATTGTCGTCGAGAGTTATAAGAGTCATCCGTCCTAAAACATTCTTAATATAACTTACAACAAGGAAGTCTTTTGTCATAAAAGCTTCTTTAAAAGCTTCGTCTTTTTTCGGTTTAAAAATTATTGAGTATTTGGAATAGAGCTCTGAAATTTTCTTTGAAAGGATACTTCCTTTTGGAAATGAAGCGTTGTCTTGTTGTATTTCAGATCTATTTAAAAAGACAATACTGTCTTTGTAGATTCCATAGACTTCAGCGTCTATTGGGATTTCTATCTTAGAACTTGTAAGGGTTTTGATATCAAGAAGAGAATACTCATTTGAGTAAAAATCTATTCTTGTTTTCGCGAGGGCATATGTTTTTCCGGCTTGATGAAATATCTTCGGCTCTATCCACATGTCTTCTTTTGAAGCTTCCTTAATTGTTTGTGCCTCTGAAATTTTTTGTCCTCTTTTCCAAACTTTTAAGATTCGAGGATAGTTAGATTTTGTGAGTGAGTTGGATTCAAAATTAGTGGAAACTAGCGTTGTATCTTTATCAATCCACTCAATAAAGCTTTTTTCTTTCTCCAAATTAAAAGGAGAATTGCTTACAAAGGTTTTAGTTTCTTTGTTGAATTCTCTAACGACAACGGCATCGCTTCCAGCATCCGATAAAAACACAAGGCAAAGTTTAGGGTCTTCTTCTAGGCATTCTGATCCATCAAAGACCCAACTTTTGTTTTCCTTTTTATTAAGTTGATCGACATCAAGAATAAGGTCCCATTCAGGATTTGAAGTTTTGTAGGAGTCGATTGTTGTTGTTCTCCAAAGTCCTCTTGGGTGTTCCTTGTCAGTCCAAAGATTTTCTATCTTTCCATTTGCAAGATCAGGCCTTGGAACTCGATCAATTGACAAAAGGTTGTTTTGAATCACTTTAAGGGTTTCTTTAAAACGAGAGTCCTTTTCAAAAAGAGATAAGCTTTTTTCGTTTTGTTTTTTTACCCATTTAAGTGAGCTTTGTGATTCTATATTTTCTAACCAAAGGTAATTATCTTTTGGGTTATCTTGGTCGGTACTTTGAGTAATTCTTGTTTGAGGGGTCATTTTGTTTAAGTCTCCACAGGATAAAAGAGCTAGTGAAATAGTTTGAAATAAAAAAGGGTTAAAAACGGATCTTTTTTTAAACAAGAATGAGCACGGATTAAGAATAGCCATTAAGACGCCTCGTGTCAATACTGTGTCCTGAGAGCTAATTAAGTCAATTCAACTTCGAGTTGAGGTACTCTCACTCCTGGCTTGGCAGAAACCCTTCCTAGGAATTGAAGGCCTGCTTGTTCAAGCAAATGGCTTTGCTGAGCTTTTGCTTTTTTAATCGCAACGATAAATCCGTAACCTCCATTGAAAGTGCTTAAAAGCTCCTTTGTGCTGGCTTTGCTTCTCTCTTGGATGACTTGAAGCCAAGAGGGTAATTCTTTGGGCCAAGTATTGAGTTCAAAGCCCCATTGATTTTGGCTGCGAAGTAAATTTAAAAGTCCTGAGCCTGTAATGTGATAGGCTGCAAGACAAGAATTCGCTTCGAGTTTTTTCCTTAAGTCCCTGAATTCTTTTATGTAAATACGGGTGGGAGCCATGAAATAATTTCGAATAGTTTCAGCATCTTTTTCGCTGTCAAAAAGCTTACGCAACCACGTGAATCCATTT